>DATBNA010000618.1:0-3314 GCA_036554545.1 Hyphomonadaceae bacterium | reverse complement strand
GGTCTTCAGCTTCAGGTTCTTCAGCCCGTCGTCGATCCAGCTCTGCCACAGCTTGGCGACGGCCTCGCGGCCCTTCACCACCGTGGCGTCGGGCGGCAGCATCACGCCGTCTTCGGTATAGGCCTCGGCGATCGCCTTGGCATCGCCGGCGGCATAATCCTTCTCCATCTTGACATTGCCGGCTTCGATGGCGGCCTTGACATCGTCGGCGCGCGCCGGCTGAACGAACGCGAGCAGGCCAGCAAGCAGAACCAGAATAACACTCCTCGGCATAACCGTCCTCCCTTGCAAGGTGCGGCCCAGTCTAGCAGAGAAGCGGGCTGTCAGGTGAGGCGGATCAGCGCCAGGCCGAGATACATGAACATGAACACGGCGATGACCAGCAGCACGAGCTGATGCATGTGTCGCTGCGCGCGGGTCGAGATGGCTTCGGTGAAGGGATTGGGCAGGTGCGCGAAGGACGACGAGGCGAAACTCCCGGCGAGCTCGGCATGCCGCTTGATCGACGACCATGCGAGCACGGTGAGGCAAGCCCAGGCCACGCTGACCAGGAGGCCCGCGCCCAGCATGGCGAGCGCGGCCCATTCCTTCTCCCAAAGCGCCGTCGGGCTTATGGCGAGCGCGCCGATGATCAGCGAGTTGGCGAGCAAGAGCGCGTTGTGACGCGCCCAAAGCGTTTCGCGCTCGGAATTGATCACGTCGACATAGGCCTGGAACACGGCGATGTCGTTGGAAGAGCTCTCCGCATTTTTTTGTTTCAATGCACACGTTCCCCGACTGGCGCAGCGCGAAACCGCCGCGCCCGGCGCTACTTGATCTCCCAACTGGCTTTGTGGTTGACGATCCGCGCCTCGCGCCCGCCGATCGCGTCGTGCAGTTCCGTTACCGCGTAAGGAATGGTTCCGGTAATGCCTTGGTATTTTCCCGTACCGCCCATCAAATAGTGGTTCTTGTCGTCGAAGGTGGTGAAGATGTTGTCGCCGTCTTTGTCGGTTTCGACGCAGCTGCCGGTGAAGTGAAACGTCTCGCCCACCAGGCTCCAATGTCCGACGCAGCGCTGCGACATATCGTGGAACGGGCCTTCTCCCTTGACGTTGCGGTTGATGCCAGTGATGTCGACAATTGCCGCCTTGCCCGCGCCACCGTCGAGCTCCACCAATGTGTTGAACACATAGTACGTGTCGTATTCCGCTTGGCCACTCTTCGGAAATTCCGCGGCCACTGCCGGAGCCACGCAAAGCGCAAGCACGACTGCCATCGAAGCGAGCGTCGATTTCATGCGAGTACCCTCCACTGACAACGTTCAGAGCCCACCGAGCTGCCGGAACAGATTATAGCGGTCGTATTCGACCCAGTCTTCCGCGAGCTTGTCACCTTCGAACCGGCCGATGATGATCACCGTCCACTGCGCCGTGCGGCCGGTCGCGGGAATTTGTTCCCACACTTTGCGCTGGGTGGCGCGCCACGTGCCGCGCCAGACGCCTTTGTCGCCGGCGAAGAAGAGGTCGTTCAAGGTATAGGCGGCGTCGGGAAAGGCGTCGAAGAAACCGGCCATCGCTTCTCCCCAGGCGTCGCGCCCACGCAGGCTGCGGTCGCCCAGCCAGTGCGAGACCAGATTTTCATGCATATACTTGTCCAGCGATCGCAAATTGTGACCGTTGAAGACATCCTCGAGATAGGCGCGAACCCATGCATCGCGCGGATCTGCGGCCATCACTGACCCTCCGTTTCAATCCACGGGAGAACGCCATGTTACGCCAACTTGCATTGACCGGTTACGCCGTGATGTCGATTTTTTTGGCGACCGCGGCCATCGCGCAGAGCGAATTCGCCACGCCCGAGGAAGCCAAGGCCCTGCTCGAGAAGGCGGTCACGGCGCTCAAACTGGACGAGGCGGACGCGCTCGAGATGTTCGCCACCGGCGAGGACGGCTTCACCGAGAAGGACCTCTATGTGTGGTGCGCCAATGCCTCGGATGGCATTCTCACCGTGCATCCGACCAACAAGGGCAAGGCGCTGCAAGACATCAAGGGCAAGCATGGCGCGCCGTTCGGCGAGACCATCATGCAGACCGCCGCCGAGGGCGAGATCAAGGAGACGACTTATTGGTGGCCGCGCCCGGGCTCGGACGAGGCACTCGAGAAGACCACGTACTACACGAAGGTCGGCGATCAGATCTGCGGGGTCGGCTACTACGCCGAGTGACCTGCTCGAACGGCGGTCCAAACGCCCGAGCAGACGCCCGAAGGCCCGGTCCCGTTCCACTTGCCGACGCCCTTGGAGCGCGTGAACTGTCCGGTGCCGATCGCCTGGCGCGGGCCGGCGACGCCGTTGATCTTGGTCGCGCCCGAGCCGGAAATCCGCCCGGCCAAGGCAATCTTGTGCATCACGAATTTGCCGCTGGTCGCGGAAATCTTGCCGCCGGTGACGGCCATGCCGATCTTGATCACGCCGCAATGGCCGCTGGTGGTCACCAGCACCATGGTCCAGGCGCCGTCGAACGGAGCCGGCTTCGCCAGCGCAGCGAAAGAGAGGAGCGTGACAGCGGCCGACAGAGCCAAGGCGCAGATCCGATTGCCAGTCATGTGAGCCCTCATGCGAGTGGTGCTTTTGCGAATCTCGTCGGGTGATCCGGGTGGCAGGGACAGCCGATTCGCGGAGCGTGCCTGAAATATGGCAGCCGGGCAATGCGCCGGTGTGACGCCTCGCGCCGGCGGCGGACGCCTGGAAGAGCCCGCATTTTCTGCTTCCCTCACCGCAAATTAACCGGCCGTTAACCACAAGCGCCCTCCTATGGCGTGAGGGTTAACGAAATGACAACGAGACGCCCAACCACCTCCTTCAAGTTTCGCGGCGGAACGTTCCACGCGCTCGTGGTCAAGCCGGAAGCGCCGATCGATGCCTGGCTCGCCGACATCGACCGGCTGCTCAACCGCTCGCAAGGCTTCTTTGCCGGCAAGTCGGTGGTGATCGACGTTTCAGGCCTCGAGCTGACCAGGGACAGCTTCCTCAGCCTGCTGGACGAGTTGAGCAAGCGTGACATCCGCATCCTCGGCGTCGAAGGCGCCGATCCGGCCTGCAACGATGGGAGGATTCCGTCCCTGACCAGCGGCAAGAGTGACAAGCCCAAGACGGCCGCGGTGCCGGAGATCGCGACGTCAGAGCCGGCGCCGGCGAGCTCGATCCTGATCGACGCCCCGGTGCGGTCGGGCCAGCAAGTGGTCCACCCGCACGGCGACGTGACCGTGATCGGCTCAGTCGCCTCGGGCGCCGAGATCATCGCCGCGGGATCGATCCACGTTTACGGGACGCTG
>DATBNA010000592.1:0-7297 GCA_036554545.1 Hyphomonadaceae bacterium | reverse complement strand
ATTGATCCAGATCAGCCCACGACGCACAGGCGGGAAAGCGGCGGCTGTTTTCGGCTAAGCTGGCGGTGTACGTGCTATCGCTTTCGAGAACATCTCGGAATCGACATTGCCGCCGCTCAGGATGACCAGCACGGGGCCGCGGGCGGCAAAGTGCTTTCGGTTGTTGAGCAGGACGGCGAGCGAGCAAGCGCCGCCGGGTTCGACGACCAGCTTGAGATGGTGGAAGGCAAAGGACATCGCGTCCAGGAGCTGGTCGTTGGTTGCGGCGAAACCGCCTTTCAGGCGGCGCTTGTGGACTTCGAACGGCAGGAAGCCCGGCTCGGGCGTGAGTAGCGCGTCGGCGATGGAGCGGTAGCCGGGGTCATTGGAGACGATCTTTCCAGCGGCAAGCGACCGGATGGTGTCGTCATGGCCGGCGGGTTCGGCGGCCCAGACTTCGGTCGATGGCGAGAGCGCTTCGAACGCGACAGCGACGCCGGAAATGAGGCCGCCGCCGGAGGCGTTACAAACCAGACTGCCGAATGTGACGCCTTTGGTCTTCGCGTCCCCGACGGCTTCGAGGCCGACAGTACCCTGCCCGGCCATGATCCAGGCGTCATCGAAGGGACGGATGGTGGTGGCGCCGGTCCGCTCCGCGATCTCGGCGGCGATGCCTTCGCGGCTTTCCTTCGCGCGGTCATAGAGGCGAACCTCCGCGCCGCGCCCGCGGGCGGCTTCGATCTTTGCTTTCGGCGCGTCGGCCGGCATGACGATGGTGGCGTTGAGGCCGAGGATCTTCGCACTTTCGGCGACGCCCTGTGCGTGATTGCCGGAGGAGAACGCAACCACGCCGCGCCTGCGGTCGGCGTCGGGAATGCGGCTGATCCGGTTCCAGGCGCCGCGCATCTTGAAGGAGCCTGTGCGCTGGAGGGTTTCAGGCTTGATCCAGACAGGAGCGCCGATGATCTGGTCGAGCACTTCGTTGCGGAGCAGCGGCGTGTGGAAGGCGATCCCGTTGATCTGGCGGGCGGCGTCCTCAACGTCGTCGATCGTGGGCAGGTCCTTGAGCGGGTCTTTGATCATGCCGCGTATATGCGACGGCAGAGGCCGTCGAACAAACGAGGATATCTAACCGACCGCTGAGAATTTCGCAGACGACGCCACAAGCTCTCTGCGCGCTTCGTCGTACTCGGCCTTGAGCCGGGCGATGTAATCGGCGGCGGACATGCGGGTCTTTACGGCGCCGATGCCCTGACCGGAGCCCCAGACGTCCTTCCAGGCCTTTGCCTTGGCGCTTTCGCCGGCCTTGAAGCTCATGGTGGCCTTGTCGCCTTCGGGGAGGTTGTTGGGGTCCATGCCGGCGGCGGCGATGGAGGGCGCGAGGTAGTTGCCGTGCACGCCGGTGAACAGGCTGGAATAGACGATGTCCTTGGCGGCGCTGGCGACGATCATGTCCTTGTAGTTGTCAGGTGCGCGGGCTTCGTGGGTCGGGATGAAGGCGGAGCCGATATAGGCGAAGTCGGCGCCCATGGCCTGCGCGGCAAGCACGTGGCGGCCGGTAGAAATCGCCCCGGACAGTGCGAGCGGGCCGTCGAAGAATTCGCGGATCTCCGAGATGAGGGCGAAGGGCGACAGCACGCCGGCATGGCCGCCTGCGCCGGCGCAGACCGCGATGAGCCCGTCGGCCCCCTTCTCCAGCGCCTTGTGCGCGAAGACGATGTTGATGATGTCGTGGAGAACGATGCCGCCATAGGAGTGCACGGCCTCGTTCACTTCCGGCCTGGCGCCGAGCGAGGTGATGACGATCGGCGCCTTGTGCTTCACACAGAGGGCGAGGTCTTCATCGAGACGATTGTTCGACTTGTGGACGATGAGGTTGACCGCATAAGGCGCGATCCTCGCTGCCGGGTTCGCGCGCCGGGCGGCGGCCAGTTCTTCATTGATGCGCGCCAGCCACTCGTCGAGCTGTTCGATCGGACGCGCATTGAGCGAGGGGAATGATCCGATGACGCCCGACTTGCACTGGGCCAGCACAAGATCCGGGTTCGAAATGATGAACAGCGGCGAGCCGATGACCGGGATCGAGAGCTGGTTCGCGAGCGAGGCGGATATCGCCATGGGAGGACCTGACACGGCTTTGTGAGTTTCGGGAGAGCATATCGGCCGCGCCGGACAGGGCAACGGAAGCAACGACGCAGCCTGTCTCGACGGAAGGCGGTTGCCTTGAGGGAAACGCCAGTTCGTTGCGAGGAAGTCCCGCTGCAGTTAGATTCGCGGCGCTCCGCTGTGCGCCTCCGTCCATCAGGAGACTTGCCATGACCGGAAGATTTTCCGCTGCCTGCATTCTGGCCAGCGTGACCTGCCTCGCGCCGGTGTCGGCCGCCCAGACGGTCGCACAGGCATCTGCGGCTGGTTCTTATGTCACCCCGCGCACATCGTTCGGCGCGCCCAGCATCGAGGGAACGTGGGAGGCGAATTTCATCTTCACGCTGGAGGCGTCGCCAGACGCGCCGTCGCTGGTCCTGCCAGAACGGGAGGCTGATGCGCTTGCTACTGCGCGGGCCAACCACATCGCGAAGATCTTCGACGAGCAGCTCGATCCGGAAATTCCCGTGAACATCAAAAATACCGAAGGCCTGCCCATCGTTCGCGGGGAACGGCGGACGCGTGCGGTCGTCCTGCCGGCTGACGGAAAGCTGCCTTACACGCCCGAGGCGCTGAAGGAGTCGAAGGCGGGCGGGCCGTCACAGTTCGACAACCATGAAGAACGCCCGAACTGGGAGCGCTGCATCACCAATGTCGGCCTGCCGCCGGTGACATTCACCCGTGCATCGAACCTGCGTCGGATCGTGCAGACGCCGACTCATGTCGTGCTGCATACGGAATATGGCGATGAGGCGCGGATCATTCCCTTCGCCGGCACGCATCGTCCGAAGGTGCTGCACACCGTGCTGGGCGATTCCATCGCGCGCTGGGAGGGCGACACGCTGGTCATCGAAACGATCAGCCTGCCGGACAGGGACCGGAAACGGTCGTTCTCCAACAACATGATCGTGCCGGGTGACGCCAAGGTGATCGAGCGGCTGACGCGGGTGTCGAACGATGAACTGCTCTACCAGTTCACGGTCGAGGACCCGAAGACCTACAGTGCGCCGTGGCTGGCTGAGTATTCACTGTTCCGGACCGAGCAGCCGATGTTCGAGCACGCATGCCACGAAGGGAATTATTCGATCCGCAATATCCTGCAGGGCGCACGCGTTGCCGACGCACGGGCGAACGCGAAGCCAGCGCGCTAGGCCACGGCGCAAAGCCGCGCGTCCGGGCTCTTGACGCCACGCCAAGCCAATGCCTGATGGCCCGCGCAGCGTAGGATTAGCGAGTCATGGCGGACGACCTGCCCCTTTCGGCGGATTTCCCACCCGGCGACGAGGGGCAATGGCGCGCCCTGGCGGAAAAGGCGCTGGAAGGCGCCCCGCTGTCCAGCCTGACCACCAAGACCGAGCATGGCGTGCCGGTGAAGCCGCTCTATCGCTCTCCGGACTGGGCGCCGGATGCGTCAGGGCTGCCGGGCGCATCGCCCTTCATTCGTGGCGGCCGCTCGGCCAACGCACAGTATGTGCCGTGGGACATCCGCCAGATCGTTGCGCACCCGGACCCGGCGATTGCGTCCGACCAGGTGATGGAGGCGCTGGAAGGCGGCGTGTCGTCGATCGAACTGCGGGTCGATGCGGCGGGCGAGCATGGCATCGTTGCGCGGTCTGCGAGCGACATCGGGAAGATACTGCGGGGCGTGCAACTCGACTGGGCGCCCGTGGCGCTCGAAGCAGCCGGCGCCTCGTCCACCCAGGGCATTGAACTGGCGGCGCTGCTCGCTGCGGCGATAGATGCGCGGGCGGCGGCGTCCGCGGCCATCGCGTTCAATGCCGATCCGATCGGGGCGCTGGCGCGGACGGGCGCCCTGCCCGGCCCTGCGGATGAAGAGATCGCACAGGCGGCGTCCTTCGCACGCGACGTTGCAGGAGATTTTCCGAAGGCAAGCACCTTGCGCGCTGACTCACGACCCGTGCACGAGGCCGGCGGCACGGAAGTGCAGGACCTCGCTTTCCTCGTGGCCTGTGGCGCCGAGTACGTGCGCGCGCTGATGACGGCTGGATTGAGCGCGGACAATGCCTGCCGTGCGATCCTGTTCACCTGCAGTGTCGGCGCAGACTACCAGGTCGAGATGTCGAAGCTGCGCGCGGCGCGACGCATGTGGGGCCGCATCGCAGAGGCGTTCGGAGCGACGGGCGCCGCGGCGGGAATGAAGCTGCAGGCTGTGACGTCGCGGCGGATGCTGACGCGGCGCGACCCGTGGGTGAATATCCTGCGCAATACGGCGGCGTGCTTTGCGGCTGGCGTCGGCGGCGCGGACATCGTGACGGTGCGGCCGTTCACGGATGCGATGGGCCTGCCCGGCAAGCTGGCGCGGCGGCTGGCGCGCAACACGCAGGTGATTGCGCAGGAAGAATCCAACCTCGGCCGCGTGATCGATGCGCCGGGTGGATCCTGGGCGATCGAAAAACTGGGCGATGATCTGGCCAATGCCGCGTGGGCGCTGTTCCAGCAGGTCGAACGCGAGGGCGGTATCGTGAAGGCGCTGCAGCTGGGCGGCTTCCAGACCGGCGTCGCCAGCGCACGCGCAGCGCGGCTGGCGAATGCGGCGAAGCGCAAGGAACTGATCACCGGCGTCACCGACTTCCCGCTGATCGGCGAGGAGATGCCGAGCATAGAAGTCGTGAACCTGCCGAACATAGTGCGGCGGGCCGCGGAGGCTTCGGGGCGGGCGCCGGCGGCGCGATCCTGGTTCTCGCTCAAGACTGCGGCTGCGGACAAGGCGACGCTGGCCGACCTTTCGAGGACCAGCGATGATGGCGCCGAGGCCGAACCCTTCTGGCCGATCCGGCTTGCCGAACCCTTCGAGCGGTTGCGGGACCTGGCGGACGAGCGCACGGCTGCCGGGCGGGCGCCGAGGATATTCCTCGCTGCGATCGGGCCGCTGGCGGAGCATTCAGCGCGGCAGCAGTATGCCCAGAACTTCTTCGCGGCTGCCGGCATCGCCGCGGAAACCGCGACAGGAGACGCAGCGGCGCTGACGCAGGCGGCCAAGGCTTCCGGCTGTTCGCTGGCCTGCATCTGCGGCAGCGACAAGCGCTATGCCGAGGAAGCAGTTGCGACGGCGAAGGCGCTGAAACAGGCAGGCGTTGCGAGGCTCTATCTCGCAGGCAAGCCGGGTGACCGGGAGAAGGAGCTGCGCGAGGCGGGTGTGGATGAGTTTATCCATGTCGGCGTCGACGTGCTCGCGAGCCTCGAGCTGGCCCATGCCGAGCTGGGACTGGCCCGCTAACCTCGAAAGGTGGAGCTGCCAAGGGCGGCGATTGTGTCGTTGAGGGCGATGTAGAGCCGTTCCGATACGTCGTCGTATTGCGGTCCGCCCCCAAGGTCGTTCCACGAACCCATGCCGCCAAAGACCCATGCGTGGTTGATGGCGTGAAAGGCGTTGAGCTGGCGGCTGTCGAAGCCTGTGTAGCGAACGACCTCTTTCTCGTGCGGCCACGGGTCCTTGCGCCTGCCTTCAAGTGCGGCGATGGCGCGGAGGAAGCAATCAGCGAAGGCATCGTACTTCTCCGCACGGGCGTACGCCTCGATGCCAGCCAGTGCGGCGTGCAGACGTTCGAGGGCGGCCGGCAGCGGCTGAGCCGGTTCGACATCCTTCACCGGGATCATGCCCTGCATGATGTGGGTGCAGAGCCAGATGCGGCGATCCGGATCGTTGCGATCGCCGAGGCGGTGGAAGCCTTCCCAGAGCTCGGAATTGAACTGACCGACCACTTCGATCAGGAAACGCGGGCCGCCTCCGACGAAGGCGGCGAGCATGCGATCGGGCGTGTCGATCTGCTGACTGGGTCCGCGCGGGCGTTCCACCGCATGCAGGCGATAGCCCTGGCAGTTCGCCTTCTGGAAGCCAAACCATTCCATCGGATCGGCGGCGACGAGGGGAAAATCGTCCTTGTCGTTGCCCGAAGGCGGCTGGAGGCGAAATTCGCACAGCTTGAGAAATCTGAAGGTCGGCGCGTCAGGCCAGAAGCCGGAGATGTCCTTTCCCGCCAGCTGTGCGTTGCCCGCGGCGACGAGCATCAATGCGTTTTCGATTGGGCCCTGCATGCGGAGCGTCTCACGCCTTTCTGGGCGGGACGACATCCTTCCACGCGGGATTGTCCTTCCAGCCGGGCTCTACACGCGGCTGGTCTTCGTGCGGAATGAAGGGCGAGGGTTTGGCGTTGGCGGGATCCGGAATGTAACGCGGGCAGTTCGGGAAGATATCGACAGGCGTGAGACGGATAAGCGCCTGCGCGCCTTCGAACTGTTCCATCAGCGGATCGTCGAACACGACCTGCGCCGTGCCGTTGACGCGGAGTCGCTTTGGCTTTTCGCCGAAGCGGATGAAGAGAAGCCCGACCGACGGATTGATGGCGATGTTGCCGAGGCTCTTGAACATGCCGTTGCCGTCATAGTCGGGCCAGACAAGCAGGTCAGGCTGGATGACGCGGGCGAAGCCGGGCGCGCCGCCCTTGAAGGAGCAGTCGGGGCGGCCAATGGGGTCGGCGGTCGCAAGGAAGAAGAACTCGAGCGACTCGATGAAGGCCTTGTCGTCTTCCGTGAACTCGGAATGGCGCAGGCGCTCGACGAGACGGTCGGCGAGCGCGCGGGAGCCGAAGAGTTCCTGCAGGTCGCGATTGCCGTTGTGGAACATGGGCATGCGATGGCCCTCCCCGTGGCACGATAGCGCCGCAGTCTAGCGGATGCGAGACACTGCCCGCTCGCAATTCTGGTATTTGAAGGTGTCGGTCGGGACCGTGGCCGAACCGCAGAGGCCGTAGTTCGAGGCGGTGTCGGGGAAGCGGTCCATCGGGGCGAGCGCAGACGTCGGGACGTAGCCCTGGAAGGCGGCGGCGGTGCGCGAGGCGCTGCCTTCCTGGGTGAGCACACGAGTCCAGTCGCCGGACGTTCCCAGAACACGGACGTTCTGGTCCTTGCGGAGAGCAGCGAGAGAGGCGGCCCCGGGATTCAGATCCTGCACCAGCTCAGTGTTCGCCCTGAGGAAGCGCCGCGCGCCGAAGAGGCCGGCGGTTTCCTGCGCGCCGTGCGCTGCGGTCCGCGCGCCACGGTCGTCCCACTGGCCGAAATACCCGTTGGTCGACGGATGGGCGATGTTGGCGTCGATGGCGTATCCGACTTCGGACGGCGTGATGTCGAGGGCGTTCTGGAAGAGCGTCCAGTG
>DATBNA010000500.1:0-3755 GCA_036554545.1 Hyphomonadaceae bacterium | reverse complement strand
GATAGACCGGGCCGGCAGCCGTCTCTTCGTCAGCCATCAAGGCTTTCTCGTTCCGAACAGCCTGAACCTGCTGGACGCCGCGACTGGAAAGATGCGGGAGGTCCGGAAGGCGCCGCAGCGGTTCGATGCCTCAAGACATGTTGTGGAGCAGCTCGAGGCCAAATCGGCCGACGGCACGATGATCCCTTACTTCGTCGTACGGCCCAAGGATGCACCCATGGACGGCTCCACGCCGACCCTGCTGTTCGGTTACGGCGGCTTCCAGATTTCGGAAACGCCGTCCTACAAGCCTGAGCTCGGCAAGCTGTGGCTGGAGCGCGGCGGCGCCTATGCGGTCGCCAACATCCGCGGCGGCGGCGAGTTCGGCCCGGCCTGGCACCAGGCGGCCCTCAAGGGCGAGCGGCAGCGGGCGTTCGACGACTTCGCGGCGGTGGCGGCGGACCTTGCCACGCGGAAGATAACCTCGCCGAAGCATCTGGCGATCTATGGCCGCTCCAATGGCGGCGTCCTGACGTCAGTCACACTGACGCAGCATCCCGAACTGATCGGCGGGGCGGTGGTCGAAAGCCCGCTGGTCGACATGCTGCGCTATCACGAGCTGCCGCCGGGCGCATCGTGGATGGGCGAATACGGCGACCCGCGCATTCTCGAAGAGGCCACGTTCATCGCGAAGTATTCCGGCTATCAGAATGTGAAGACCGGCGCGAGCTATCCGGAGGTCTACATCACCACCAACACACGCGATGACCGGGTGCATCCAGGCCATGCGCGCAAGTTCGCCGCGCGGCTGCAGGCGATGGGTTATCCGGCGCTCTATTACGAGAACACGGAGGGCGGGCACTCCAACGATTCCGACCCGATCCTCAACTCGGAGCGCTGGGCCCGCCATTATGTCTATCTGGCGCGCAGGCTCGGTTTGCCTGAGTGACCTGACCCAGATGATTTGGCCGGATGATGCAAGTTTAAGGCGACATGCGGCGGAGCTGGGCTAGCTTCATCTGAGGGCCGTCGGGACATGCGGGCGGTGCGATCCGCCGAGACCGGGAGCGCTTATGCATCTGCGTCCAAGATTACTGGTCGGCGTTGTGGCCCTCGTTTCCCATGGCGTTGCGCACGCGCAGGAGCCGCGCGTCAGTATTTCGCCGATGGCCACGTATGAAAATGCGGTGGTCTGCTACCAGTATTACGCCATAGCCGCTGAGCTTGCGCGCAAGCTGGAGAAGGATCCCAAGTCCTCGGCTGACCAGGCGGCGGGGTTTCAGCTTCAGGTGCTTGCCGCAAAACGCGCGCTGTCGGGGTGGTCAGGACGCATCGAGGATGTGAAGGGCAAGCGCACGAAGATGCAGATCGACGCTGATCTCAAGAAGCTGGGCGATCCTGTCGTGGCTGACGCGAATGCCGCGCTCGGCGGCGACAAGGCCGCCGCCCAACGCGGCGCTGCACGCGGAAAAACGTGTGCGGGATTTGAAAAGGTCGAGCCGGTCGACCGGTCCTGACTGTCGCCGGCCCGACGCGGCCGGAATTAAATCGTGAACATGTGCACAGGCGCGCGTTTTCAGGCATTCCATGCCCGGGCGGATTGGCGTACAGCCACGCCCAATAAACCCCGGACGAGGAACGAATCCATGGCCGCCGCGCCTGTCTCTGAAGCTTTGAAGCGCATCAAGCCGTCGGCGACGATTGCTGTGACGCAGAAGGCGCGCGAGCTGCAGGCCGCGGGACATAATGTAATCGGCCTCGGCGCCGGCGAGCCGGACTTCGATACGCCGGAGAACATCAAGCAGGCGGCGATCAAGGCCATCATGGATGGCAAGACGAAATACACCGACGTCGACGGCATTCCAGAGCTGAAGGCCGCGATCGTCGCCAAGTTCAAGCGCGAGAACGGGCTCGAGTACAAGACGAGCCAGGTGAACGTATCGCCGGGCGGCAAGCCGGTGATCTACAACGCCTTCGTCGCCACTCTGAATCCGGGCGATGAAGTCGTGATCCCCACGCCGTACTGGGTCAGCTATCCCGAAATGGCGCTGATGTGCGGCGGCGTTCCGGTGTTCGCGGAAGCCAAGGCCAGCGACAACTACAAGCTGAAGCCGGAGGCGCTGGAGCGCGCGATCACGCCACGTTCGAAATGGCTGATCCTCAACTCGCCGTCGAACCCTTCGGGTGCAGCCTACACAAAGGAAGAACTGAGGGCGCTGGCGGACGTGCTGCTGCGCCATCCACATGTGTGGATCTTGACGGACGACATGTACGAGCACCTTGTCTTCGACAATTTCCAGTTCTGGACGATCGCGCAGGTCGAACCGGCGCTCTACGAGCGCACGCTGACGATGAACGGCGTCTCGAAGGCCTATTCGATGACAGGCTGGCGTATCGGCTACGCTGCGGGGCCTGAACCGCTGATCAAGGGCATGGCCAAGGTGATGAGCCAGACGACGTCGAACCCGTCCTCGATCTCGCAATGGGCCGCGGTCGAGGCGCTGAACGGCACACAGGCCTTCATCAAGCCAAACCAGGAGCTGTTCAAGAAGCGCCGCGACCTCGTCGTCGGCATGCTGAACCAGACAGACGAGCTGCGCTGCCCGACGCCGGAAGGCGCATTCTATGTTTATCCGGACTGCTCGCGCGCCATGGGCCAGACCACGGCGGGCGGCAGGAAGCTGACCAACGACGAGGAATTTGCCTCGGCGCTGCTCGAGGAAGAAAAGGTCGCTGTCGTGTTCGGTGCGGCGTTCGGCCTTGGCCCGGCGTTCCGGATTTCCTACGCGACTTCAACCGAAAAGCTGGAAGAAGCCTGCCGGCGCATTCAGCGTTTCTGCGGAAACCTGAAGCGCTAGCGCCACGCGTCACGGCAAACAGCAGTTGCGGCGATAAGGCCCTTTGACGGCGCGAGCGGCTTGATTCAATTTCCGGTCCGGACTCGGGTCGGAGGTTCCTCAACATGGATGCTGGGCTGGTTGCTCCAGGCATAGCCATTTTTCTGGCGAGCCTCGTCCTTACGGTCGCGTCGTTGTGGATCGGCGCGCGCCTTGCGCCCTGGTTCCTCAAGGAACCTTCCGAGCCGCCGCCGACTGTGCGCAGCTATTTTCTTGATCCCGCAGCCGAAATGAACCTGACGAAGGTTCGGGTCACGACGGTGCTGATCGCATCGGCCATCCTGCTGTTTGCGCTGCTGGTGATCGCGATCGCGGTGAAGTTCGGCGGCATCGCCGTTGTCTAGGCGTGGGCCGCCGGGTCGAACTCGGTTTCTTCCTGGATGTCGGTCGGGCTTTCGAAATCGATGCAATAGCCGTCCGGGTCCTTATAGCTGACGACCCACATCCCGTTCCCGACAAACGGATTGCGTGAGGACGGAAGTCCGCGCGCCATCGCCTCGCGCCGGATGGCTAGCGCATCCTCGCACATGAAGCAGACTGAGACGCCCTGACCCAGCTTGCCGTCCGGCCAGCCGCCCGGTTTTCCGTCGCGCCACCAGGTCTGCAGCATCAGGCCCCCCTCGCCATGCTGCAGGCGGCACCAGCGGATCACCTTGGGGTCGTCAGGCGTCCATTCGTGCGTGACGCGGAAGCCGAGCCCGTTGACATAGAAATGCAGCGAAGCCGGCATGCTCGTGACGTTGAAGAACGGCACCGCCTCGCGGACGTTGGGTTTCTGAAGCGAACTGTTCGGCATCGCGTCCTCCCCACAGGAGCGATGCCGAAGGTGTCACTTCAGCGTGGCGCTGTCGAGGTTCAGCTTGTCGATGCCGATGCGTT
>DATBNA010000474.1:0-7017 GCA_036554545.1 Hyphomonadaceae bacterium | reverse complement strand
TCCGCCAGTTTTGCGGCAATGCCTTTGGCTCCGCCATGATGCTTCCCCGCCATGGCCTCGATCTTGTCGAAGGATTTCATCACCTTCCCCTGAACCCGTCGGCCAGAAGGCCGTTTTGAAATCATGATGCCGCTCCACACTATTCCCACAAGCATCACGGTCCTGATGGCCGTGATTGTGTTTGCTGCGCCGCTGCTGGTGAATCTCTTACTCGTCGCTGCGTAAGGCTAAGGCCCTCGCGTCACTACCGCCGACGTCATTGTCCTCGTTAAGGACCTGCTAACGGCTTTCCGATTCCGCGCTCTCCGCTAACCGCCCGGAAACGACATCGCGACATTCTGGCAACGGTTCAGACTGCGTAAAAGGCAGGCCCAGCATGAGCTTCGGCAAGAAGGACGGAAACAGCGTCAGCTCCCTCCGTCAGATCGCACAGACAGCAACAGCGGGTAGCACTCCCAGGAAATCAACCGGCCAGGCTTCTGGCGGCCTGGACGTGGGCTTTATCGCCCTGGCGCTGGGCGTTGTCGTGATTTCCGCCGGCGGCGCGATCGCAGCCCCTTCCGTCATGTCGGTATTCTCGGGCGGCTTCACTTCGACCGCCGTGCGCCCGATCCCGACCGTCATCGCCGGCCTCGACCGCGACAAGGCCAAGGCTGCACTTGCCCGCGAAGCTTTCCCGGACAAGCAGGGCGCCGCGTTCATGCAGACGCTGTCCGTCCACTTCCCGCAAGAACACGACCGCCTCGTCGGTACGCTTGCCGATACCGCCATGCGCGGCGGCGACCGCGACGCTATGGTGCTCGACCTTAACAAGTGGGGCGTCGAATTCGCCATTCAGAACATGCCTGCAATCGGCCGCACAGGCGCCAAGGGCTTTGACGAAGCGCTCGACTTCGGCGCCGACGCCCTCGCCTTTGTCGAGAAGACAGCCGGGGGCTGCACCCCCAAGGCGATCATGGCGATCGCCAACGACCCGCAGAAGCTGATGGCCCTGAACGCCTACGACTCGGAATCGACGAAGTTCGGCATGAGCGCCTACCACACGCTTGTGGCGCTCGCCGCCGAGGGCCGTAACGCTCCCGCCATCGACACGACCCCGACACCGGAGGACGAGCAGGCGCTCCAGTCCGTCTTCTTCTCACTCATGATGGATGAGCGCGTGATGAAACTTGTACAGGCCGCCTCTGCAGGCGACGCGTCCGCCGCCAGCCTTGAGTCGACGCTCGATATCTGCGAACTCGGCGACGCCGTCATTGCGAAGCTGAAGCGCCTGCCGCCTGACACCAAGGCCCGCATCTGGGCAATGGGCGCGGCCGAAGCGGTCAAGTCGCTCCGCTCATTCCCTCTCGCCGGCATCTAGACCGGTATCTGGGTAGGCCTACGGGTTGGGCGTCAGCGAGATAGCTCCGCTGGCCGCAAGCGGCTCGACGAGCTGGTTGTTCTCCCAGCGGCCCGACATCAGCACCTGCCCGTCAGCCGACCAGACGACGCCGAGGCCGTTGCGGACCCCATTGCGCATCTCGCCTTCATAGCGCTGGCCATTGGCGAAGCTGATCACGCCGCGCGCGACGCCGCCGCTATCCTGGCCAGCGAAGTTGTCACCGTTCTTCCAGTAGGTGACGCCATAGCCCGTCGCAGCATCGGCCACGTGCTCGCCTTCATAGCGCGCGATGCCGGCCCGGTTGCCGGGATTGTCGCTGTAGTCGTAGACGCCGACCCCTGAGGCTTTGCCGCCGCTGATCTGGCCGCGATACCGATCGCCTGCCGTACGAATATCGCCAGAGAGTCGCGTACCAAGGCCGTTTGGCGCGCTGTTGGAGATCTGCGCTTCGAAGCGGTCCCCGTTGGACGCGGTGATGGTGCGAAGACCGGGAGCGTTCTGCGCATCGCTGGCGGCCTGGCGTCCAGCCCCAGCACGCGCCGTAGCAGTGTCCTTCGCGCGTCGCGCCGCTTCGGCGGCGGTGCGAACGGCCGGCGAGATTGCCTCGAGGCTGAAAGCAGCCGGACGCGTGAGACGCTGGATCGCAGCACGCGCTGCTGTCGCCTGCGCGCCATTGGGGTGCGAGGCGAGATAGGCCTGGTAGGAGGCCACGGTACCCGCACGTTGCGCTTCGCTCCATGCCGTTGCGTCGAGCTTGCTGAGCGCGGCGACCTGCAGGGCCTCCGTTCTCTTACGTTCTTCTTCTTTTGCAGCAGCCGCGTCCGCGGCTTCCTGCGCGCGCGCGAGGCGATCCTGGTCGGCCTGCTCCACATCGGCAGGTCTCGGCCTCGGCGGCGCCGTAGCAGCCGCCGGTGCATTTGGCGTCGGCGCGCTTGTTGGCTTCGCGTTGGTCGTCGCCGCCGCGAGCATCGGAGTTTCGGCTGAAGGCTTCATCAGGCCGGCGTCGACTGCGGTCTTCTCGATCAGGTCGGCGAAGGTGCGCAGATCGCGCGGCGCCGAGGATGTCAGCGACGGCGCATTGCGGCGCTTCTGCGAGGCAAACTTGCGCATGGCCGAGACTGTGTTCGCGCTCGCCTTGCCGTCGATCTCTCCCTCATAGAGCGACAGAGCGAGCAGGCCGCGCTGGATATGCTCGATCGACTGCGTACGCTCGGCGCTGAGGGCGACGAGACGGTCGCGCGCGTCCATGGCCATCGCACCCGGCACGCTGCCGTTCACCGGGAAGTTCTTGAGATAGTTCGAATAGCCCGCCTCGTTGTCGGCGGTCACGGCCTCAACCCATGCCTGCGCATCGAGCACGCGCAGAAGCGAGCGTGCGGTTTCGGTGTTGCTGCTGCGCGGATATTCGTTGGCGTAGTCGCGAAGGCCCTGGATGTCCTTGCGATCGACCGCTTCCCACGCTGCATCCGATTCCGCAGTGTCGAGGATATCCGCCGGGGCCACTGGCGCAGGCGTGGTCGATGTAGCTGCCGCCGCTTCCTCGTTCGGCGTGTCGGCTTCAGCCGACCGGACTTCGCCGCCCCCTCGCCACTTGAACGGGTCCAGCATGAAGACGCCGCCGGCGGAAAGAACCAGCACGCCAGCCGCGACCATGGGCACCCAGGCGACCGACCTGTCATTCTCGACATAGGCGGGCTTGGACGGCATGAGTTTCGGGAACACCAGTTTCTTGGCGGCCGGCTGCTGCTGGCGTCCTGCATTGGGCTGGCCGGCATACAGGCGAATCGACGCCACCACGCGGCGCCATTCGGGATCCTCGCGCTCGCCGCGCCAGCCCGCGAGGTTCACCACCTCGACCTGGTCGAACGGACGCGGCGGCGATGCCGTGTCGATGCGCGCCTGGATCAGCTTGTTCTTGTAGAGGCCTGTCGCGGCCTCGGACCGGACATGCTCCGACCCGCGCGAATATCCCGACCACACAACGAGAATCGCTCCGGCGGAACCGAGCTTCTGGTCGAGCGCCGCGCTCGAATCGAGTGTGGGCTCCGTTGGATCCCACCAGACGTCCCAGCCCTCGAACTGAAGCATCTCGGCTATTGGGCGGATGCGTTCACGGTCCTCGCGGGCATACGCGATGTAAATGTCCGTCGTCATGGCCGCCCCTCCGGGCCGCCCCCAGCGGTTAATCTTCTAGCAGTCTCCGCGGCGGTTGTGGAGATGTTTCGATTGCGCGTGATAGGCGATCTTTGCTGGCGGCCTGCGCCTGCCGCTTTTGTCGCGCCCCGGGCGAACGATCCCGGGCAGAGTTGCGAACACGTCATCACTTCCTCACGTCCTCTGCGGGGAAGAACACCGCGATGGTAGTTCCCCCGCCTTCGTGGCTTTCGATGTCCAGCCGTCCGCCGTGAAGTTCAGCGAAGGCCCGCACAACCGACAGCCCCAACCCGGCGCCTTTCTGACTCTTGCCCGCGTCGCCCTGTTCGAACGCGCGAGAGAGCCTTTTCAACTCCTCGGGGCTGATCCCGGCGCCTGTATCCGACACAGCAAGCAAAGCACCGCCGGGAGCCTCCAGTGCGGCCACGGTCACCGTGCCGCCCTTGGGAGTAAACTTCAGTCCGTTTGAAACAAGATTAAACGCAATCTGTCGAACTGCTTTGGAATCCGCATATGCCTCTACGTCATCTCCGGCATTGGCAAGTTCCAGCGTGACGCCCTTTCGGTTGGCTTCATCCTGCATAAACCTTACGGCTTCTGCCGCCAGGTCGCTCAGGCTGACAACGTCACGGAAAATCTCGTAACGGCCGGCGTCCATGCGGGCGAGGTCGAGCACGTCATCAACGATGAGAGCGAGGTTTTTGCCGCCTTCATGGATGAGGCCGGCGTACTCCTGGTAACGTTCCGGTAACGGTCCGAACACCGAGTTCCGCATCATTTCCGCGAAACCGATGATGGCGTTCAGCGGCGTCCTCAGCTCGTGGCTTGTCTGGGCGAAGAAAGTCGTGCGTGACTTCAGGCGCGCGTCAGCCGCACTGGCCTCGGCCCGCACAGCGGCGACTTCCGCCTCGGCCTGCCGCGTTCGCTGCTCGAGCTGTTTTATCTTTAACACCAGCTTGGGATCAGGCCCCACATTGGTGACCGGACGCATCGCCGCCCCTGGCTGGGCCGCCAGCTTCAGCGACCGCCTTCCGACTTCCGACACAGCGATAGCGCCCATCAGAGCGAGGCCGCAGGCGCCATAGGCCGTCGCCAGCGCATCGGCATCAGAGTCGCTCATCCAGCTCCCGTTCCATGCGGCCGCGGTGGCCACTGCGAGTCCGATGAGCGCGAAGACAGCTGACTCAAACGTCAGCCTTTTTACGCCCGACATCCAGGCGGTGCCGACGCCGACGGCAAACAGGACGATTAATGGTGAACTTGCTCCGCCCGTGCAGGCAGCTCCCATCGTTGCGAGGGCGATCCAGAGTATGGCTTCGAGCTCTGCCACCCGCGTATCGGTTGTGGAACCGCGCACAAACATTCCAACAAGCGGGGGAAGGACGGCGCTGCCGAGGGCTGCGACGCTGAGCCAGATTGGCACGCCGCGGAAGGAAGCCCATGCTGCTGCAAAGGTGGCGAGGGCAAGCCAGATTCCACGCGGGGCAGTCATTTGTACTGCTCTCGTTGCGGGGTCAGGCTTGAACCGTAAACTTGCATCGAGCATCCTAACGGCACGTCAATGAATCCCAGCGCAACCTGCATTTAGAAGCACATTGCGGGCCGTGTCTGTTATATCTTCTTCCCGCGCCTTTCAGAGTTCCCCGCCGGAGGTTCCATGCGTTCCGAAACTTGGCTCTGCACCGCCGCCCTTGTCCTCGCCCTGAGCGCCCCCGCCTTCGCGCAGAACGCGTCTCCGCGTCTCCTGCCGTCGGCCGCCGCCGCGTATGGCGAATACCAGAGCGAGGTGTCTACAATC
This sequence comes from Hyphomonadaceae bacterium, assembly GCA_036554545.1. GTDB lineage: Bacteria > Pseudomonadota > Alphaproteobacteria > Caulobacterales > Hyphomonadaceae > UBA7672. The sequence goes on along the minus strand of DATBNA010000474.1, from coordinate 1,684 downwards.
CAGTCCGCGCCGTTCAAGAGCGCAGCCGAACTGGACAAGGCGCTCGACAAGTTCGGCGCCCAGAACGCTGACCAGCTCTCGTCGGGCTGGGTCTCCTACTCGGCGATGGTCGCCGCGCAGGACAAGGAATTCGCCGCCGCCGTTCGCGACATCGACAGCTACTACGGCCGTGACCGCGTCATGACCGGCATGCGCAACGACATCGGCTACGCCCGCACGCTGAAGGGCGGCGAGAGCGCACTGCAGAACGCGCTTGCCGTGAACTCGAAAGACGCCGGCCGCATCAACAGCGCCGCCGACTTCGTGAAGAAGCAGGCTTACGACCTCCAGAAAGTCACCTGGGGCAAGTCGCGTCTTCCTGACGCGAAAGGCACCGCGACGAAACTGAAAGCCAATGCGAAGACAATAAAGCCGATCGCTGACTCGGCTCAGAAACTCTTCGCCGGTCCGGACCTCAACCTCGTGCTCGCGAGCGCGCAGGGCCAGAGCCAGAACGCGTCCGTGTGGGACAAGATCTCGGTCTTCACCGCTAGCGCGCCAGCTGCGGCTCTCTCGTCGCTGACGCCGGGCTCGGGCTCGTCGTCGGCGCTCAAGGTCGACCCGAAACGCGAAAGCACAGCCAACCGCATCGTGACGCTCGCCGCATTCCACGTTCTCGAGGCTGACGCGACCAACAAGAACGACGTCCAGGCCGCGATGAAGGACAAGCCGACCTTCGAGTGCATCGACTGGTCGCAGCTCCAGCTCCAGGCCTGCGTGTCGGCTGCCTACACGCGCGCCGACCTCTCCTTCTGCCTTGCTGAACACGCGATCGGCGACGCCGGCCAGTGCTTCTCGGGCGTCTCGAAGTAAGCTCCGACTGATCGGACCCTTCACCGCCCCGGCCACAACCGGGGCGGTTTTGTTTTTGCCCGGGCGCGGCTAGGACTGCGCCATGCGCCAGTCCCTCGCCACCATCGCCCTTGTTGTCCGCGACTATGACGAAGCCATCGCCTGGTTCACGGACCGGCTCGGCTTCGCGCTCGAGCAGGACATCCCGATGGGAAAAAAGCGCTGGGTCGTCGTGGCGCCGCGCGGAGGAACAGGCGCGCGTCTCCTTCTCGCGCGTGCGGATGGACCGGCGCAGGAAGCGCGCATTGGCGATCAGACCGGCGGGCGCGTCTTTCTTTTTCTTGAGACCGACGACTTCGACCGCGACCATGCAGCGATGCTCGCGAAAGGCGTGCGGTTTCTCGAAGAACCGCGCCGCGAGCCATACGGAACAGTCGCCGTGTTCGAAGATCTCTACGACAACAAATGGGACCTGCTCCAGCCGAAGCGCTGATCAGGCGGTTGGCGGTTCGGCGCCTGTTGCCGGCAAGCGGGAATTTACCTGATCGTCGGCCGATCGGGCTTCACTTGTTGATCTGGACCATGACAGCGCCCTGCGGGCTCGTGATCTCGAACTCGTCGCCGGGTTTTTTACCAGTCGGATAGAGCGTGCACGCCTCGGCGGGCTCGAAGTTCGTTGTGACGCAAAGCGTCTCGCCGACAATCTTCCATGTGCCTGTCACCTGCCCATCCATCGCCGAGAACTTGCCGTCAGGTGTATAGGTGGTGGGGAATTCCATGCCGGCGACCTTCAGCACGCTGCCCTTGGTGGTCATCCATTGCAGCGTCGTCTTCTCCGGCGCGGCCTGCGCAA
>DATBNA010000353.1:0-1857 GCA_036554545.1 Hyphomonadaceae bacterium | reverse complement strand
AACTGGCCGAATGGCGCTCGGGCGACTATCTGCGCCTGGTCAAGAACGAATCCTTCGATGACGCGGCGAATGTCTGCTTCAAGGAAGTGATTTTCTACACGCAGGCCGATCACGACGCGATGGTGCGCCGCGCCGAAGCCGGCGAAATCGACATGAACAACTCGTTCCCGACCGGCCAGCTCGAACAGACCGAGAAGCGCCTGCCCGGCTGGCCGCGCGTCTCGGCGATGATGGCGACGACCTATCTCAGCGCCAACCAGACCAGGGCGCCGTTCAACGACGCACGCGTGCGCAAGGCGATGGCGCTGGCGATAGACCGCGAGCACATCACCCGGAATATCCTCAAGGGCGGCGAGATTCCTGCCTACAGTTTCGTGCCGGAAGGCATGAACGGCTATCCAAAAACTGCAGAATTCAGCTGGAAGAGCATGCCGCTTGACCAGCGCCGCGCGGAGGCCAGGGCTTTGCTGGAGCAGGCCGGCTACGGGCCGAGCAAGCCGCTGACGTTCGAGTACATCTATCGCGCCTCGGGCAACAATCCGCGCATCGCGCCGGTGCTGCAGGAGAACTGGAGCCGGATAGCCGAGTGGGTGAAGCCAGAGATCCGCCAGGTCGAAACGAAAGACCTCTACAAGCAGATGCAGTCGAAGGACTACACCCTGTCGGATGGAGGCTGGGTCGCGGACTACAACGACCCCTACAACTTCCTCTACCTGATGGATTCACGCACCGGGGCGATGAACTATGGCGGCTATGCCAACCCGGCCTATGACAAGCTGATCGACCAGTCGAACGTCGAACTCGATCCAGCCAAGCGCGCCGAGATCCTGAAGCAAGCCGAGCAGCTGATGCTGGACGAGACCGCAACCATACCCGTACTGGTGCGCGTCACGCAGGACATCGTGTCGCCGGATATCACCGGCTACGAGGACAACGCGGAAGACATCCACCGTTCGCGTTACATGTGCCGGAAGAAGGCGGGCTGAGATCAGAGGCTCAGCTTCCCCGCAGCGCGAACGCGATCTCGTCGAGCAGTTGCGTCACGCGGGAAGCGTTGGCGCCCATGTCCGCGCCGGGCTGGCGGCTGGTCGAGCGCACGTCAATGCGTGAACCCTGTCCTTCCGGCGACACGCGCACGGAAATGTCCGCGGCCAGTCCATACCAGCGGCTGTGGTGGACCGCCTCGACAATGCCGGCGGACGGCTCGCTGAGCATCACGTCCCAGCCGAGCCGCTTGGCTGCATTCGCGGCGGCGACGGTCGCGTCGGCCGGCTGCGCCTTCACGACGAGCGGCTTGAGGTCGCGATAGAACTCGGCCTGTGCGATCGCGAACGTCTTGCCTGACCACCTGCCCTGATCCTCGGGAATGACGGCATCATCGCGGATCTGCACGGCGTTCTCCGCTCGGCGCGCCTGCAGCGTCGTTTCGGTGAAAGCGACCGGCTGGCTCCAGTCTGTCTGCACGTCATATATCGGCGGAAACTCTCCGCGCATGACGTTCTGGCCGAACAGCGCGCCGCCGCCGATACCGGCCGCCACAAGCACAAGCAGCCCGACAATGGCGCCGCGCTGGCGCTTGCCGGCGATCGACAGGAAGAAACCGAGAACACCTGCAAGACCTGCCGCCACGAATGCACCCAGCGCCGCCTGGCCCATGCCCGCTGTAGCCGTCTTGAGGTCGACAACACCCGCGCGGAACAGGAAAGGCCCGGCAGCGACCAGCGCCGCGCCGGCGATCAGCAGGACGACGCCGAGCCCGAGAACAGCGCGCCTGAAGGCGCCGCCCTTCGGTGGTGCAGCGTCCCCCGCCCCGTTGCTCATTTAACGACGTCGCTCATTCAGCCGCCTGGACTGTCG
>DATBNA010000348.1:0-13027 GCA_036554545.1 Hyphomonadaceae bacterium | reverse complement strand
AACTGGCCGAGGCGACGAGCTGGATGCGCTGGTCGAGCTTTTCCTCGTCGCTCAATGGGCTCTCCGGGCTGCTGACGGGCACGCTAGCACAACTTACACACTCCGGACTAGCCAGGAGCCGTTTGATTCCAAAAGGTTAATTTGAAATCCGGCTTGGGGTCCGTGCTTCTCAACCGGAAAATTACCTTAACCGCCTATGGTCGACCCGAACTCGAAATTCGGGTGGGCAGAATGCACGATCCTCGGAAACCGCGGCCATTGAAGCCGCGCGCGCTCTCCGCGCTCATTGTCGACTCCAATAATTTCAGCCGTGGCCTGATCGGCGAGATCCTGCGCTCGCTAAATCTCACCAACATCTCCAGCGCTCGCAGCGAGGAGATGGCGGTCAACTTCCTCCTCGATCGTCCGATCGACGTGCTCCTGGTGTCGTGGGAGGACGGCGACGCGCTCGACGGGCTGGCCTTCGTCCGCTCGCTCCGCCACTTCGAAGACGACCGCATCCGCCGCCTGCCCGTCGTGTTCCTCACCTCCGCGCTCACGCGCCAGATGGTGCTCAGCGGCCGCGACGCCGGCGTCGACGAATTCCTCGCCAAGCCGATCTCGCCGCTCGCCATGCGCCAGCGCCTGGAGATGGTTATCGAGACGCCACGCCCCTTTATCGACTGTTCGGTCTATCTCGGTCCCTGCCGCCGCCGGAAGAACCCGGCCGACTACTACGGCGCCAAGCGCCGCGCCGGCGAACGCGTCGAACGTGTCTCGACGCCGATGATCGATCAGGACGAGGTCGCCGCCAGATCGCCGATGCGTCTTGCGCTCTCGGCCCTGCGCCAGACCTGCGGCCAGCTCCGCGCCAGCCGCCCCGAAGCGCTGGCGACCGCGCTCGACCAGGTAAAAACAGCCAAAGGTCTCGCCACCGACCAGAAGGACCACGCACTCCACGCCGGCCTTGCCGCCTTTGAGGCCTACATCTCGGTCGCAACGCCGCTCGGCCAGCTCGAAGACAACGTCGTCAACACAGCGCTTGGCGCGCTCGAACAGCTCGCCGTCCTGCCGCAGAACTACGCGGAAGCGCGCGACAGCGTGGCCATCGCGCTGGGCAAGGCCATCCAGAAGAAACTCGCCGCCTGATGATCGATGAACGCACGCTTTCTCCCGCAGAGATGAAGCGGCTGAAGGTCCTGATCGTGGACCCTAACGCCTACATGCGCGGCGTCATGGCGGACTCCCTGCGCCGGCTCAGCGTCACAACCATCAGCGCCACCGCCAGCGCGGTCGAAGCCTTCGTCGTCGGCCGCGCCTTCAAGCCGGACATCGTCTTTGTCGATTGGGACGCCGGCCGGATGTCGGGCCTCGAATTCACCCGCGAAGTCCGGCGCAACACGACAGGGATGCCGCGCGAAACCCCCATCATCCTCCTCGCCGGCGCGATCGACCACGATCAGCTCATGTCGGCGCGTCAGTCGGGGATCAACGAATTCCTGCTTAAGCCGGTCTCGGCGCAGGGCGTACTCTCGCGCATCGAGGAAGTCGTCCTGCGTCCGCGCAAGTTCATCGACAGCCGCAACTATGTCGGCCCCTGCCGCCGCCGGAAAACGGATGCCGAGTTTACCGGCCCCTGGCGCCGTCTCACCGACGAGCCGCCAACCCGCGCTGCGACCGAACAGTCCAAAGAAAATGCGTTCAAGCTGCGCGCTATCCTCGACAACCTTACCGCCTATGCCGATCGCACCAGCGTCGATCGCGCCGCCGGCATCCGCGGCATGTACCGCATGCTTGGCCAGTATGCCGATGAAGTCGCCACGCTTGGCGACGACATCATCGTTCGGGTGTGGAACACGGCGTTGCGCTATATCGAAGGCGTCGGCATGACCGACACTTACGACGTCGAGGTGGTGAAGTACCACTTCCAGACCATCGCCTCGATCCTTTCAATGCCCGAAGAAGCTTTCCTTCACCGCGCCGCTGTCTGCAGCGAGCTCGAACGCCTCGTCGCAAAGAAGATCCACAGCGCCCACGACGTAAAGCTCGAGCCGCCGAAGACGGACGTGGCCTAGGCTGCGTTACTCGAATAGCTTCGCCTCGATCTTTGCGCGCTTGCCGGCGTCGAGCCCCAGCTCGTTCCTCAGGTAGCTGTCAACGCTTCCGCTCCGTTGCTCGATCGTGCGGAGCGAGGTTTCAAGATATTCTGCCTGACAGCCCATGATGTATTTCATGGTATCCAGCGTCGGCTCGCGCCCGCGCTGTTCGCCGATCATCTTCGCCCATTGCGCGCCATAGGTCTTGAAGCGGTCAGAGTCGTTGGTCAGCAGGTAGTCCTCTACGATGTCGTCGCGATGCACGCCCGCCAGTTCCTGCGTCAGCGCACAGATCAGGCCTGTGCGATCTTTTCCAGCCGCACAATGGACAACTATCGCGCCATCGACGTCCGCCAGCGTATCGAAATACCGTGCGTAGAGATCAAGCAGGCGCGGCATATAGGGCGCGCGCGTGTAGTAGCCGAGGATGTATCCACGGAAGTGCTCCTTGGTCATGTCCCACTGGGACATGAACCCGTCCCAGCTTTCGTGACGCACGCCTTCATCGCCGTCATGATTCTCGACCACGACGCCGCTGAATCCGGGCCATCTTCGCGAAGGCTGCCGCACGCGTTCGTCTGGCCGACGCAGGTCAATCACCGCCGCAATGTTCATGGACGCCAGCCTTTCGAGGTCGGCGTCGCTTGCCAGCGCGTGGTTGGCCGACCGGAAGAACCGGCCGGTCGCCATACGGCGATTTCCAGCCGAATAGCCGCCGAAGTCCCTGAAATTGTGGACACTGTCGAAAGGATGCTTGCGGGTCATGGCCGCGATATAGGCGAATGCGCGTCACGCCGCACCCCTTGATCCACAGCCTCGTTCGTCGCACCGCAGCGAATCCCGCCACACTGCTGGCAGCAAGTCTTACGAGGCATTCATGACCGCCCCTGTCGGCTCCAAAGCCAACCCGTCTAAATACGATCCGCTGCCGAAACTGGCCGATGATGAGCCCTACTTCGTCATTCGCGCCGAAGACGTGCTGTCCAGCGCGCTGGTCGAGCTGCACGCCTACATCGGCGCCGGCCAGGCAGGCGCGGCCCACAACAAGCTTGCCGAAATCATGGCGCTGACCTCGCAAAAGCCGCCGCGTCCATCCGACTCGCCAAAGTATCGCGAGACCTTCGCCATATCCGCCGCCATGGAGAAGTGGCGCAACAGCCAGTGACCACCGTCAGAAAGAAGTGACGGATGAAGCCATCACCAGCCATCGCGGACTATGACGCCAAGGCCGCCGTACTAGTCCCGAGCTGGCGAAAGCTCGACCTTCTCGAAGTCCACGCGCCCGTGCTTCACCTGATGCCGGAAAAGCCTTCTCGCATTCTGGATATCGGCGCAGGGGCAGGCGGCGATGCGGGCTGGTATGCTGGTCTTGGACACAGCGTGCTGGCTGTTGAACCGGCCGACGGCCTGCGCCTCGCGGGCATGGCGGAACATTCCGGCCCGAATATCGAATGGCTCGACGACAGCCTGCCGCATCTGGCCGACGTACTGGCGCGTGGAGAGACATTCGACCTTGTCACGCTCACTGCTGTATGGGCGCATCTCACCCATGAACAGCGCGCCATCGCAGTCCCGAACATCGCTGCTCTCATGGGCGGCGGGGCTCGACTTATCATGTCTGTGCGAAATGGCTGGACACCGCCCGAACGCCCGACATGGGAAGCGCGGCCGGAAGAAACCATTCGCTTCGCCGAGGCTGAAGGCCTCGAGCTCATCTTCCAGACCACGACGGAATCCATCCAGCCAATAAACCAGTCCAACGGCGTCACCTGGACATGGCTGGCGTTCGAAAAGCGCAGCTGCGTCTAGAGAGACCCGACCGTCATCCCGCCGTCGACCACCATTTCCTCGCCGGTGATGTAGCGGCTCTCGTCGCTTGCAAGAAACACGACTGCATTGGCGATATCTGACGGCTGCCCCTTCACGCCGAGCGGCACGCGCATCGACGCCAGCATATCGAGGTCCGGCGGCAGGTTGCTGCCTGGCGCGCCGAGCGCCGCCCATATCGGCGTCTCGATGATGCCGGGATGGATCGAGTTCACCCGCACATTGTTCTTGAGCGCCGCGCATTCGATGGCGACCGCCTTCGTAAACAGCCGCACCGCGCCCTTGGATGCGCAATAGGCGGAAAGCCTTGGCGCCCCTCTCAAGCCGGCGATGGACGAAATGTTGATGATCGATCCGCCCCCGCCCTTGGCCATCAGCGGCAGCGCCGCCCGCGTCCCCATGAACACGCTATCGACATTGATGGTTTGCTGCCTGCGCCATTCGTCCAGCGTGAGCTCGGTGACAAATCCCGCCACCGCGATCCCCGCATTGTTCACCAGTATGTCGAGGCGCCCCTGATCGCCCTGGATCTCTCCGATGACATCCGACCAGCCTTCCTCGCTCGCGACGTCCTGCCGACGGAACACGGCCTTGCCGCCTGCCTTGACGATACCGGCCGCCGCCTGCTCGCCCAGCGCGACCTGGATGTCCGTCAGCACCACGCTAGCGCCTTCGCGCGCCAGCGCCTCCGCCGACGCCCGGCCGATCCCGCTCGCAGCGCCCGTCACCAGCGCCACCTTGCCCGATAAGCGTCCCATGAAGTCTCCTAACCGCGCCCGATGAAGGGCATATTCGTCGCCATCACGGTCATGAACTGCACGTTCGCCGACAGCGGCAATTCCGCCATCATCAGCACGGCTTTCGCGACATCTTCAACATCCATCGTCGCCTCCGGCGCGATCCGCCCGTCAGCCTGCGGCACGCCCTTGGTCATCGGCGCCGCCATCTCGGTCAGCGCATTGCCGATATCGATCTGCCCGCAGGCGATGTTGAACGGCCGCCCGTCCAGCGACAGGCATTTCGTCAGGCCGGTGATCGCATGCTTGGTCACGGTGTAGGGCACGGAACCTGGCCGCGGCGCATGCGCCGAGATCGACCCGTTGTTGATGATCCGCCCGCCTTGCGGCGTCTGCTTCCGCATCTGTGCGAACGCAGCCCGCGCGCACATCACTGCACCGCTCAGATTGATGTCGAGGACGGCCTGCCAGTCTTCCAGCGGCGTCTCGTCGATCGTCCGCGGCCGCGACCCGCGTCCCGCATTGTTGAACAGCACGTCAAGCCGCCCCATCGCCGCCACGGCCTCGGCGAATACGCGCTCGACATCGCCCACCTTCGTCAGATCGCCCGGCAGAACATGGCCATGGCCAGCGATCTTCGCCGTCTCCTCCAAGGCCTCTCGCCGCCGGCCGGCCAGCGCGACGTCCCACCCAGCCTTCGCAAAACGCGCGGCGGTCGCTCGCCCGATGCCGCTGCCTGCGCCGGTGATGAGAATGGATTGCATGAAGACCTTGCCGGTTGACCAACGCGACAAGGCTAGTGGCGCAAGACGGCGCGGTAAACCGGACCAGAGTTGATCCGCGACAGTATTGCCCCGCCGCGCGCCGTGGTAGTTTGAATTTGCGCTACCCTTTCGGTCCTAACGTCTGGGGAAGGCGATGAAACGCTCAAAACTCTTTGTCGCTCTGCTGGCCTGCCCGGTGCTGTGGGCATGCAGTCCCGGCGACTCTCCAAAAGACGCCGCCGCAGCGGACCGGCCGCCCCCTGCACTTACCGGCGCATGGCACGCCACGCGTGTCCATGTTGAATCCGGTCCGGAAGCCGGCAGCCACACGGTCGACGTCCAGCCTGCAATCTACATTTTTGCGAAGACCCATTACGCCGTCACCGCTGTGCGAGGCTTCCAGGCGCGCGGATATCTGAGCGACGAGCCCACCGAAGAGGAACAAGGCGTCGCATTTGCGCCTTTCACCGGGAGCGCCGGCGTCTATACCAGCAACGCCGACAAGCTCACGCTGACGCCGCAGGTCGCCAAGGACCCTGGCGACATGATCGTTCCCCAGCCGATGGAATACGAACTCCAGTGGGCCGAGGACAAGGTATTCCTCAGCACGACTGCGCCCGACGGCGGCGCGATCACCACCGAACTCACGCGGCTGACTGATGATCCGTTGAGAGCATCACCAGAGGCGCTTCGTCTCAAGGGCGTGTGGCGGCGAACAGAGATGATCGTTGGCGCAGGCCCGGACGCCGGCCCTCACCTCGATGACATGCAGCCCGGCTTCTATATCTTCGACCCGCCCTACTTCTCCGGCAACTTCGTCACCGGCTTCGCGCCGCGTCTCGCGCTGAGCGATAACGCGACGGACGCCGATCGCGGCCGAGCCTTCGCGCCCTTCGCCAGCTTTGCGGGTACATACACGGTGGATGACGATGAGCTGGTCTTCCGCCCGCTGGTGACATTGAACCCCAACAACATGCGCGGACGGCCGTTCCAGCCGATCAAGGTCGAATGGGCGGATCCAGACGTATGGTTCGTCTACACCGGCGCCAATGGCATACAGAATCGCGTGCGCCTGACGCCGGTCGCCGACTGAAGCCTAGGCGATCTGTTCGACGCGGCAGTTCCGGCAGAGCGGATAATCCGCCAGTAGCGAGGCGACCGCCGCTTTCATCTGCGCGAAGGACGGGCCGTAGAAATACAGCGCCGTTTCCTGCGAGCCCTGCCAGTAGCTTCGATAGCCGCCCTTGTCGCCAAGCAGGCGGTTGCACTCGTCGATGACGTGGTCGACGTCGTGGGTCTGGTAGACCTCGTCCGGCAAGTTGAGACCATCGAGGAAGATGCCCATGCCTTCATGTTTGCCGAAGGGAACGGACTTGCCGTCGATGTGGAGCATTGAGCCCTTCGGGGCGCCGAGCTTTTCAAGCCGGTTGATCAGCCAGGCCAGCGCCTCTGCCGACACATCGGTAAGCTCGAATTCGATGTCGCAATAGGCGATCCCCGCCGGCTCCTCGGCCAGCTGCGTGCCGCCGCCGGTGAGCTGTCCCCGCCCCGTCTTCTGGAGATCGTCAATCAGCGGATCCTCGAGCGTGCCGCGATCAAGCGGCTGCAGGCGCATGTTGAGCTGCGCCACGACCATCTGCCCGGCCGGCTTTGGTTTACGCATTCCAAACACGGATGCCTCCACTTCAGGAGTTTCGCATCCAGTGTCCCATCCTGGCGTTGCCGATCCGTTTAGGGGGCCGGGCGGATTGCGCCGAGTCTATGGTGAAGGCGAGCCTAATAGCTCTTTGGCAGGCCCAGCACGCGCTCGGAGATGAAGTTGAGGATCATTTCGCGGGAGACCGGAGCGATACGCGCGATCATTGCCTCGCGCATGTAGCGCTCGACGTCATACTCCTTCGCGTAGCCCATGCCGCCATGCGCAAGCACTGCGGCTTCGCACGCGCTGAAGCCCGCTTCGGCGCCGAGATACTTGGCGGCGTTGGCTTCCGCGCCGCATTCGAGGCCCCTGTCGTAGAGCTGCGCCGCCTTGTAGGCGAGCAGTTCAGCCGCGCTCAGTTCAGCCCAGCACTTCGCCAGCGGATGCGCCACGCCCTGGTTCTGGCCGATCGGGCGGCCAAACACCACGCGCTCATTGGCGTAGGCCGAAGCGCGCTCCAGCGCCGCAAAGCCGAGACCTATCGACTCGACAGCGAACAGCACGCGCTCGGGGTTGAGGCCTTGCAGCAGGTATTTGAAGCCCTGGCCCTCTTCGCCGATGAGCGCCTCCTTCGGGATCTGCACGTTGTCGAAGTACAGCATGTTGCACTCGACAGCCTTGCGACCCATTTTCGGGATCGGCTTCGCCTCGACGCCCTTCATGTCCATGTAGAACAGCGACAGGCCCATATAGGCCTTGGCGACCTTGTCCTTCGGTGTGGTGCGCGCGATCAGCAGGATCTTGTCAGCGCGCTGCGCGCCGGTCGTCCAGATCTTGCGGCCGTTGATGGTGTAGCCCGAGTTGGTGCGCTCCGCCCTTGTCTCAAGCGACGACGTATCGAGGCCCGAGTTCGGTTCGGTGACGCCGAAACACATCTTCTGCTGGCCCGAGATGATCTTCGGCAGGTATTCCTGCTTCTGCTCTTTCGTGCCGAACTTCTCGATCGGTTTGGCGCCGAAGATGTTGAGGTGGATCGACGAGCAGCCCGTGAAGCCTGCGCCCGAGCGCGCCACGGTCTGCATCATGATGGACGCTTCCATCAGGCCGAGGCCGGAGCCGCCAACCTCTTCCGGCATGGCGATGCCCAGCCAGCCGCCGTCCGCCATCGCCTTGGTGAATTCTTCTGGCCACTTCCCGGTGTCGTCCGTCTTGCGCCAGTACTCGGCGTCGAACTCCCGGCAGACCGCCGCGACCGCATCCCGGATCGCTTCCTGATCTTCCGTCATGGGGGCGATGTTGTGCATGTCGTTCTTCCCGGAGCTTCCCGCCAATGCCTGGCCAAGGCATTTTCCTAGTTCAGGCTTTTGCCGAGCGCGAGTGCGACGGGGAGGCGCGCTTGTCAAACCGGCGGGCATCAAAGGGCCGCGCCAGCGGGCTCACTTTCGCGTCAATCGTCATTTCGGCCACGATCTCCGCCGTCGCTGGCGCAAACAGCACCCCGTTCCTGTAATGACCGAGCGCCGCGAACACGCCCGGAATCGCCGTCTCGCCAATCAGTGGCTGGTCGTCCGGCGTCCCCGGCCTGACCCCTGCCCACGCGACGATTTCCGGCGCCTTTTCCAGCGCACCGGCGATGGTCGCAGCACTTGCCCTCAGTCTGGCGATGGTCGCTGCATCGGTCGTTGTATCTGACTTGCCGCGTTCGCTGGTCGCCCCGACCAGGACCCAGCGCGATTTCGGCGCGATGTAGATATCCCGCGTATGGATGACATGCCTCGGCGCGCCATCGACCGTCGCCAGCGCAAGCATCTGCCCCTTCACCGGTACAAGCTCGGGCAATCCTGTCTCGACTGTCTCGCCTCGTGCGCCAACAAACCTGGGCAGCGCTCCCGCCCCGGTCGCCAGAACCAGTTGGTCGAACCTGTCGCCGTCCGGCATCTGCAGGTCCTTGCCGACCACGACCCGCTCGACCACCCGACCGTAGCGAATGCCCACGCCGGCCCGGCCCAACGCCGCCGCAAGCCGCTGCAGCACAAGCTGCGGATCGACCTGCCTGTCTCCTTCCAGCAGCAATCCGGCCGGCGGTTGTCCCGTTATTGCGCGGTCTTCGCGCTTGAGATCGGCCGCCGACAGCCGCCTCACCGGCAGGCCCCGAACCTGGCAGGCGACCGCCAGCCCATCTATCCAGGCGATTTCGGCTGCTGTCCGCGCCACCACCAGCGCGCCTTCGCGCGAAAACTCCACCGGCCCGCCGCCCTGACGTTCCAGCTGGGCCGCGAAATCCGGCCAAAGCTCGCCGGACCGCCGCGCCAGAGCCGCCAGAGCAAGCTGCTCTGCCTCCAGCGCCCATTCGAATGCCGCCCCCAGCATTCCGGCAGCCCGGACCGTCACGCCGGCGCCAAGCTCCATCCCGCGCTCATAGACGACGACATCCGCCCCCCGGCGCTTCAGCTCCTGTGCGCACGCAAGCCCAATCACGCCTGCGCCGATCACGGCGATGCGAGGCGCTCCAGTCGATTTCCGGCGGGGGGTCGAAGGCATCGCGCTCTATAACTCCACCCATCGCATTCATGAAACTCGCGCGACACGTGCGTTGAATGTCCTTGCGGCTAACATGGGATGTGCGCCGCAACATCGCAAATTCTGGGACAAAAGGAGACGCACCGGAAAGTTTCTCAGGGCTGCCCCTGAAACGCCTGTGGCGGAGCAAAACTCAGCGCGAGCGTCAGGCAGTCGCCGCAACCGGTTCGTCGTAACGTGGCGTGTGGCGTTCGGTGCGCCAGAAGATCAGGAAGCGCGCCGCGTGCTCGCGGGTCTGGAAGATGAGTTTGCGGCGCATCTGTCCGCCGGAGTGCTCGGTCATCATCATGATGTCGGGAGCATCGGCGGAATCGGAGGCCAGGCCTGCTTCCGCGCTCCACTTGGCGAACGCATCCAGCGCCTTGGTCAGGCGCGAAGCATCAATAGCTTCGTCCGCGTTGATCTGGACAACGACTTCCGACATTCCTGCCCCACGCCCTACTCAACACACGACGATTCTGGCCCCACGCGCCAGTTGATCGTCCATATAGAACCGCGTTTGAAAGCGGCCCGCAGCCCCCACAGCAAGCAACGCGCCAGATAGTTAGCAGGTGCGTCGCCGCTGCAACGCAGCAAGCCACATTGCAGGACGTTAAGTCACGGCGATTCGCCCGAGCGGCGATTTCTCAAGCCGGCGTTACCCGGCAGCGGAGAGACACCGCTTAACCGCCTATGCGCTTGCGGGCGATCTCGTCGGCGACGCGGTTGGTGGCGCGGCCCTCGCGCTGCGCCTGGTCAAGCACTTCGCCAACGGTCTGCACGAGACGCTGCACCTTGCCGTCGACCCAGGCCGGATCGTAATTGCCGGAAATCTCGGCAGCGACATTGATGATGCCGCCGCCGTTGATGACGTAGTCTGGCGCATAGAGAATGCCCTTCTCGCGCAGCCTGTCACCCATGTCCGGCGTCGAGAGCTGGTTGTTGGCGCCGCCCGCGATCACCTTCGCCTTGATCCGCGGCAACGTCTGTGGGTTGACGATGGCGCCCAACGCGTTAGGCGAAAACACGTCCGCGGCGACATCGTAAATCTCATCCGGGCTCACGATCCTTGCGCCGGTCGCCGCCGCCACTGCCTTCAGCGTGTCCTGGTTCACATCAGCGATCGTCAGCCGCGCGCCGGCCTTCGCCAGATGTTCGCAGACATAGCCGCCGACATGGCCGACACCCTGCACCGCTATGTGCTTGCCGTTGAGGTCGTCCGTCCCGAAAGCGCGCTGCACGCTCGCCTTGATGCCCCCGAACACGCCTTTCGCCGTGACAGGCGACGGATCGCCGCTCGCCGCCTTCCCGGTCGAAAGGCCAGCCACATATTTCGTCTCTTCCGCTGCATAGGCCATGTCGGCCACTGACACGCCAACGTCCTCCGCCGACCAGTAGCGGCCACCGAGACTCTGGATTGCGCGCCCGAGAGCACGGAACAGGTCCGGCGTCTTGTCGGTCTTGGAGTTGCCCCAGATCACCGCCTTGCCGCCGCCGAGCGGCAGGTCGGCCATGGCGTTCTTGTAGCTCATGCCTTCCGATAGGCGCAGCGCATCGACGAAGGCCTCGTCGGAGTTCGCGTAGTTCCACATCCGGCAGCCGCCCGCGCCTGGTCCGCGCTTCGTCGAGTGCAGCGCAATGATCGCCCGAAGGCCCGTCTTCGCATCGAAGAAATGATGGACGCTCTCGTGGCCAGCGAAGGCCGCCTTGTCGAACATGATGAACTCTCTTTGGGGAGGCTCCGAAGCGGACCCCACAGCCCGGGCGCGCATATAGCGCCAAGCCCATGTCAGGTGAACCCGGCATGTGCGCATGAACATGCCTCATTCCGCCGTATGCCGACTGTCCCGCTGGCAAAACGGACCACGCTGCTGGCCTTGCCGCCGAGTCTGGTTACCATGCGCCGATGCGTCATTCCCTGAAGCTCCACCCGGACTCCAGCAGCAAGGCCGTCAAGTCGGTGACGGTGGATGTGACGCGGCCGCATCTCTCGACGCTTGCGCTGCACTATGTGGCGGAGGGCGACATCGCCGGTGTCGTCATACCGCCATCCACCGTCAGCAAACGGCGCGACGAACTGTGGAAGCATACCTGCTTCGAGGTCTTTCTGAGGAGGCCTTCAGGTTCGAGCTACGCCGAGTTCAACTTCTCGCCTTCGACCGAATACGCGGGCTATGGCTTCACCCGATATCGAGAAGGAATGATCGGCGCCCTCGGCACGACGCCGGAGGTCAGCAGCAGCTCCAGCCCGACACGGCTCGAACTTCGCGCCAGTATCTGGATGGGACGCCTTGGCGAGATTGACCCCGAGGGAGAGCTGCGCCTTGGCGTCTCGGCGATCATCGAGGAGGCAGACGGCTCCAAATCCTACTGGGCGTTAGCGCATCCGCAAGGAAAGCCGGATTTCCATCACGCCGACAGCTTTGTGCTCGCCCTTCCTGCGGAGCAGACATGAAATTCGGCATCGACTGCCTTCTCGCCGACCCGTCCCTGCGCGCGCCGCTCAAGGGCAAGCGTGTCGCGCTCGTCGCGCATCCGGCTTCCGTCACCGCCGATCTAACCCATTCGCTCGACGCGCTCGCCGCGTGCAACGACCTGCGCATCTCGTCCGCCTTCGGCCCGCAACACGGCATGCGCGGCGACAAGCAGGACAACATGATGGAGTCGCCTGACTTCAACGATCCGCAGCACGGCGTTCCGATCTTCAGCCTCTATGGCGAAGTGCGCCGCCCCACCGGCCAGATGCTGTCGACCTTCGACACCGTTCTGATCGACCTGCAGGACCTCGGCTGCCGCATCTACACCTTCATCACCACGCTGCTCTACATGCTCGAAGGCGCCGCCAAGACCGGCAAGAGCGTGTGGGTGCTCGACCGCCCGAACCCGGCAGGCCGGCCTATCGAAGGGCTCACACTTCGTCCCGGCTGGGAAAGTTTCGTCGGCGCCGGGCCGATGCCGATGCGCCATGGCCTTACACTCGGCGAACTCGGCCTCTGGTTCGTCCGTCACTTCAAGCTCGACGTCGACTATCGCGTCATCGAGATGGAAGGGTACAAGCCCGACGCCGCGCCCGGCTATGGCTGGCCCCTCGGCGAGCGCACCTGGATCAACCCCAGCCCCAACGCGCCCAATCTCTGGATGGCGCGCGCCTACGCCGGCACGGTGATGCTCGAAGGCACGACGCTGTCCGAAGGCCGGGGCACCACACGCCCGCTCGAGCTCTTTGGCGCGCCTGACATCGACGCCCGCCGCATCATCGCCGAGATGCACGCCCTCGCCCCGCACTGGCTCGAAGGCTGCCGACTGCGCGACTGCTGGTTCGAACCCACCTTCCACAAGCACGTGCACAAGCTCTGCAATGGCGTGCAGATCCACACGGAAGATCCCAGCTACGATCACCACGCCTTCAAGCCCTGGCGCATCCAG
>DATBNA010000319.1:0-6011 GCA_036554545.1 Hyphomonadaceae bacterium | reverse complement strand
GCCGCGCGCAGGGCGGCGAGCGACCTGAGATCGGACGTGATCGCCGAGCCTTCGACCGCGCCCAGCAACTCCTCGACCGTCAGGTTGAAAACGTCGCGCTGGTTCGCGAGCACACCGGCCTCGACCCGTCGCGCACCCATTGCCAGGAAAATGCGCCGCACACGCCCGAACAGCCTTGTGCGCTCGAAGCGGAGATTTTCCCGGTCACGCACCCGCGCCCTGGCCCACTTCAGCAGCCAGCGCGCCAGCACACGTTTCATCGGCGCATCGATGAGGTCATCGACGTTACGCGTGTCAGTCGTCGTCCCGGCAGCCGCCTTCGTCGCAGCAGCCGCCGCAATCGCCATCAGCACCTGCGCCGGGTCTTCGTGCAGGGTGCGGCTTTCGAGCTTCAGCTCCTGCGTGCAGCGGTCGCCGAACTTGGCGATGTAGGCGTCGAACGCGCGCCGCAACTCTGGCGTCGCGTCGACCGCCGTTCTGTCTCCTGCCCCCAGCCGCTTCACGACGTCCGGCCTGTCGCGCACCATTGCGCCCATCTCGCGGATCATGCGCGCGGGCTCGGCCGACACGATATCCCCCTGCCCGATCAGCATGTTCGAGAGGAGAGCGAGCCCGTCATCGCCCGCCCAACTCGTCATCGCCTTCTGCGCCGCGCCGAAGGCGATCATGCAGAGGAAGTCGTTGACCAACGGCGCATCCCACTTCGCCAGCAATTGCTGTTCGAGATTGCGGTACTCCGCGGCCAGCTGCGTCGCAGACATCCTGTCGATCTGCGCATCCGGTATCGCCAGCGCTGCATTCAGCCGCTCGTAGAAACGGTCGATGGTCGAGCGGATGGTAATCTCGTGCCAGACCAGCCCTCCGCCGACGCGCGCGAGATTAAGATTGTCGAGGAAGCGCTCGATCGCATCATCCGTCGGCGGTGCGATGGCGTCCGCCATCTCCTGCGGCAGCGCCTCCGAGACGCCCATCATGCCTTCCATGAACTTCCGGTTGGCCTTGAAGCCCGGAAACAGCGCCAGCGCGCGATACCAGTTAAGCAGGTTGTAGTAGACGCGGCCATCGACGCGCCCGAGCATGTTCTCGAACACCGAGCGATGCTCTTCCACCTTGCCGGCCGATACGCCCATCAGCCGCGAGAAAGCCTGGTAGACGTGGCTGTAGACGTAGCGCGCAAACGAATAGGTCAGCGGCGAGGTGACGCCAGGATAGCTCTCGACGATGTTTGAGTTGTCCCAGATGACGACATCGCCGTCCGCCTTGGCCTTCGCGGCGCCAAGTGTCGTGATCGGCCGCGACTGCAGCATGTGCAGCCCGCTTTCGTCGAACGCCCATTCGATATCCTGCGGCGCGCCAAAATGCTGCTCCGACCGGCGCGCCATCCCGGCGACTTCCGCACGCTCTGCTTCGCTGAGCACCGGCGACTCGCCGACGATTTCCGCATCCAGCGTCTTTCCGTCGGCGCCGATGCGATAGCTGTCGCCGTCCGCCTCGCCTCCAACCAGCTTGTCCGCCAGCCCGTGAATGGCGCTGACCACCACAACGCTCCGATCTCCGGAAACGGGATCGGCCGAGAAGGCGACGCCGGCTGCTCTCGCCTTCACCATCACCTGCACAACCACCGCCGGCGGCTGCGGCGCCCCAGACAGGCCCTTGGCCGCACGATACTGCGCCAGCGTGTCGCTGAAGCCGGACTTCCAGACACGGTGCGTCGCTGCCGGCACGTCCCCAGCGGCGACGTTGAGCTCTGTCGCGAACTGTCCCGCATGCGCAGAATCCGCGCCATCCTCCTCGCGCCCGGACGAACGCACCGCAAACGGCCCGGCGCCCAGCGAACGAAGCGCGCGATCAAGTTGCGCCTTCGCGTCGGCCTTCAATCCGGCCTCATCCAGCGCATCGGCGGACACCACCACAAAAGCCGGCACCGGAAACCTGCTCGCCAGCCTCGCCAGCGCTGCGCCCTTGCCTCCCGCAGCTGCGGAGGACTGCGCCGCCTCTCCCGTCAGGATGAAGGTTGCGCTCAACGGAACAGCGACGCGATCAGCGGCAGCACGCCAAGCAGCAGATAGTTGGCGAGCACATAGACGCCAGACGACAGCTCCAGGGCCTTGGCGGTCTTTGGCGTGGGGCCGCTGGCATACTCGATGGCCGTCCACGCGGCCCACGCCGTCGATGCAATCAGGCCATAGAGGAACCACTCGCCTGCGCCCGAGCGCACATGGACGAGTGCGCTCACTGCAAAGCCGATGAGGAAAACCGCCATCAGTACAACGCCCGCCCCTCCCGGCTTCCACAGCTTCGAATAGGTCTCGACGCCTTCGCGCTCGTGTTCCGGCGCCCATGACTTGCGCGCGATCTCGATCGCTGTGCCGTTGACCAGCGACAGCAGCAGGAAGCCGCCAAGCGTCAGCGTGAAGCCCTGATGGCCTTCGATGCCCGCCGGAATCCAGTCGCACGCGGTCGCATAGAGATCGATCAGCGGCATCACCATCATGTGGCTGACCATGTAGATGACGGGCCGCTTCTTCAGCCACGCCGGGACGAAGAACTCCTTCGACATCACCGCCATCCACGCCCAGACGAGGAAGAGAATGCCGACCAGCGCCCAACCGACGAACGCGGTCACAGCCAGCTGAAAGACCCCGATGACGATTGCGACCGTGCGCAGCTCGCCAAGCGTCACCAGCCCGCGCGGCACCGGCCGCTCCGGACGATACTTCGTGTCCTCTTCATGATCCTTGTGCTCATCCGCGACGCGCAGCTGAAAGAAGAAGCCGAACAGAACCAGGACCGCGACCAGCATCGCCACCAGATCTGGCGTTCCCCCGCGCAGCAGCGCGGAAAGACACACGGCCGAGGCGCCGAACGCCGCGATCAGCGGACCGTGCTTCACCAGCGGGAAGCGCTCCGCCTGGTATTGCCACAGGCGCGCAGCAAAGCTGGCCCTTGTCTTCGTCCCGCCCGCCGCTGCAGCGCCCATCACGTCTTTCCCCGAGCCAGCCTCTGGTGCGCGCTGGCGAATTCGTGCGCGCACAGCGCGCCGATGATCGACAGCTCACCGGCAAGACACACCGCCGCGCACACTTCCGCGAAGACACGCGCCTTGCCCGCGCCCTTCAATCCCATGATGTTGAGCCCGGCCGATTGTGTCGGGAGGTGCGTGCCTCCGCCCACCGTCCCGGCAATGATGTTGGGGAGCGTCACCGACACGAATAGCCTGTCGCCTTCACGCAGCTCGATGCGCGTCACGCCCACCGCGCTTTCCGCCACACACGCAGCATCCTGCCCGGTCGCGAGATAGAGCGCCGCAAGGCCGTTGGCGTAATGCCCCTGCACGCCGATGGAGCCGGACATCACGCCGCCCAGCGCCGACATGCGCCAGTAGTCCTGCATCCGCTCCGGCGTCGTGTGCAGCTGCTTCTCGATCTCTGCCCCCGGCAGCTCCACCGAAGCCGTCACCTTCCGCCCGCGCACGCCGACAAACGACATCGCCGACGCCTTCTTGTCGCCCGAGAAGTTCGCCTCGACGAACCAGAACACCGGCTTCACCGGCGACTTCTCGACGATCACCGCGCACACCGCTTCGGTCGCGATGGTCACCATGTTCTGCCCGGCGGCATCGCCTGTCGTGTAGCTGCACACCAGATAGACGTGGTCGCCCTCGACATGCGGCGACAGCTCGACCAGCTTGCCATGCCGCGTCGTCGTCTCCGCCGCCGCCTTCAGCAGGTCGAAATTCGCGCAGACCCAGGCGACGAACAGCCCGGCCTCCGTGGTCGTCGAGAAGGCAAATCCCGGCGAGCGATGTACGCCTTCGGCCAGCGTGCCCGTCGTGCATCCGCCGACCGACGAGATCAGCCGAGCGCCGCGCCCGTAGCTCGCCACCAGCGCCGCTTCCGTCGTCGCCAGCGGCACATAGAAATCGCCCTTGGCGAAGATGCCATTGACCCGCAGCGGCCCGATCACGCCCACCGGCAGCCGCAGCGTGCCGATATAGTTCTCGATGTTGTGCTCGTAAGCCTCGAGCTGCTCCTGCGCCTTCGCGTCATAGAGCTCGGCCTTGTCAGCTTCCGCAGCGCCCGAATTCGCCAGCAGCGTCTTCCAGTTCGCAGACGTGAACGTCGCTTCCAGCCGCTTCGCCGGCCTGATCCACGGCTTGAGCGGCGTTGTCGTATCGGGCCGGCTCTGGCGGGCGATATCCTCCGCCGACCGGCCCTCCAGCATGCCGGCGATCATCCGCTTCGCGGCGTCAAATGCGCTGGCCATGCTTGTCCCTTCACCCGCCGCCCCATTGTTCCGCTGGCGGTACGCCCGCGCATGAATCCGCCGATTTGCGGAAAACTCAAGGCACTGGCCCGGCCAATCCCGGGCCGGTCGCTCCGCGCGCGAGTCGCAACCTGCGTTGACTTGGCGATTATTCAGGCGAAGGCTTTGCGTCGGGACAAGATGGCGGGGCGGGACATGAGCTTTCCCTCCTTATGGCTGGCCGTTGGCGGTATGCTGGTTTCCGGCCTGCTGACGGGCTGGCTGACACAGGCCGCGGCCACCAGCGCGGCAAAGGGTACCGGAAATCGCCACCCGTTGCCGGGATTGCTCGTCAACGTTCTGGCTTTCGCATCCAGCGCCTGGCTCTTCTTTGCCGTCACCGGCAACTTTCCGTGGCCGCTGGTGATCGGCGGGGTCGCAATGACGCTTTTCGGCGGCGTCATCGTGTTCATGATCTACGCGGCGGCCGGTCTGCTGCATCCTTTCCGCGATCGCGACATCAACACTTTGATGCGCGCTTTCCTCAAGCCCGTGCAGCAGGGGCTTTCCGTCCTGCCCGTGGCCCTTGCCGTGCTCGTTCTGCCGATCGTGATGATCTATCTGGCCTTCGAGAAGGCGCACCAGGTCGATCTTCAATCCAGCGAAGGCCTGTTCGAGATTGGCCTCCTGCTCCTGTCGATCCAGACCGGCTTCTGGTTCGTGCTGACGAACTGCATCAACGGCTTCGTCCTCCTGTCCAAGGAGACATCGCGCCAGCAGCGCATACAGACCTTCGCCCAGTCTTTCCGCACCTACCTCATTTCCGGCTGGACGGCGGTCTATCCATTCTACGCCTTCCGCTTCGACGAGCTCGGCAGCCAGCCGCTGTTCGTCTGGGCCGGCGCGGGCCTCTATCTCGTGACGTTCCTCACCTTCGTCCTGATCCCCTATCTTGTCGGACGGACGCGGTACCACGCCCACAAGAACAAGATCCTCGCGAAGGTCTCGGACGAATGCCGCCGTGTAAGCATCGCCACCGACATGGGCGTCGCCGATTCCTATCGCCAGAAGGCGATGGGCCGCGCCTTCCGGAACATCCGCAACATCCTGCAGGACATGGGCAAGGACCGCCCCTTCTTCAAATACATGACGCCTCACGCCGCCTCGCTGTTCTCGAGTTCCGACAGCGAACTGTTGAGCGCCCCCGCCCACACACCTGCGCATACAGCCTCAGCATCCAGACTCGACATCATCGACCAGCCTCGCGAACAGGTTCCCGCTCCCTATCAGGATCCCGCTGCCGAACCGGAACAGGCGGCCGCTCCAGGGGCCGCGCTCGGCCTGCCGCCGCTGGAGGAGGTTCAATACCTCGACTACCGCCTGTTCGTCCTCGCCGCCGCCGAGCGCCTGACGACTTTCCGGAACGATGCGGCGACCATACGCGGCGCCGCCGCAGAGATAGCGGTCGATTGCGACCGCTGGCTGCAGACAAAGGAGGGGCGCTCAGGCGTTCTTGCCTTCATGGGCGTGGTTGTATCGGCCATCCTGCCAATCGTCTTCCAATACTACGGCGACACCCTGCAGACGTTGATCAACGGCCTCCCGCTCTTCGCAGGCGCGGGCTAGAATCTGCAAGAGTTCGAGGATCACCTATATTGGAAGGATGATCCGCCCCGAGGACCTGCTGTGCCCGACGCCCAAGGGCCTCTATTGCCCACCGGGGGATTTCTACATTGATCCTGTCCGCGGCGGCGTTGACCGCGCGG
>DATBNA010000256.1:0-7160 GCA_036554545.1 Hyphomonadaceae bacterium | reverse complement strand
GACGGAAGGGCCGTGCTCTGCGGAATGGATGATGATCTTCGGGCGGCGCCCCGGAGGGAGCAGCCGAACCGCCATCACCAGCTGCGCCCCTGAGATTGGGGCCATGTTCAGGTCGGTGATGAGCAGATCGAATTTCCGGTCAAGCAGGATGCCGAGGGCTTCGCCGCCATCGGTTGCTTCCTCCACGGACGCAGCCAGCCCCGACAGCATGGTTCGCAGGCAAGTTCTCGACCTAAGTGAGTCATCGGCCAGCAGGATACTGGCCGACCTGTGCTCAGGAGCTACTCCCATCGAGGCCCAGTGCGTTGACGCAAAGCTTCCACCTTTGCCACGCGCAAAATTATCCGGACTTGAGTGTGCGCGCTTTCCGCGCAGCGACAGAGTATTGCCTTCGTGCGACACGGCGGGTCGGTCCGAAACGCCATTGGAAAGGCTTGAGTTTTGAGGGAAGTCGTTCGAGCGTTCACGCTCTTGGGCCTTCCTGAGTTGGTGTCGGAGTTGGGCGGCAACCTCAACGAGATGGCTGAAGAGATCGGCCTCGAACTGCCGGGCCCCCGCGCGGCCGAACACTTCCTGGCCGTCCGCCAGGTTCATGAGCTGACGAACCTCGCTGCAGAGCGGTTGGGGCGAAAAGACCTGGGATTGCTGTGGGGGGCCAGGTCAGATCCAACGCGGCTGGGCCCCCTTCACGTTGCCGTCTCGAATGCCGAGACGGGACGGCAGGCGATCGAATTGATAGCGAGCTTTCTGCACATCAACTTCCCAACCGGAAAGGTGTTCTTGAAAGCACGCCCCGGGAAGCGACAGGATCTGCTGGGTCTCAGGAGCCTGCTGAAAAACCCGCCGCCTCTGATCCAGTTCTATGAGCGAAGAATCGCGTCGTTGCACGTAATTCTCAAACTCGTCTGCGGCGAAAACTATCGGCCGGACGAAGTATGGTTCACGCACGACCAGCAGTCCCCAATGGCGGCCTACCGCCGCGTTTTCGGAATCCAGCCTTCCTTTGGCATGCCCGAGAACGGAATTGTGATTTCGCGGCGTATTCTCGACGAGCTGCGGCCCGGATCGAACGAACAGGTACGCGAGATGGCCGTGTCATATCTGAGGTCCCTGGCCCCGCCGGCCGGCCCTTCGATTGCCGCTGAAACTTCCCACATGGTCAGCGTGCTGATGCGCAGTTCGAACTGTACGGTTTCCCAGACCGCACGCGCATTGGGCATGCACGTGCGCACGCTTCAGCGCCGGTTGGAGAATGAAGACGCAAACTTCGAAGCGATAAAGGACGAGGTCCGCAAGGAAATGGCGAGATCCTTCCTGGCGGACCGCAACATTTCGCTCAGCGACGCCGCCTTCGCTCTCCACTACTCCAGCTTGTCGGCGTTCACACGGAGCTGTCAAAGATGGTTTGGTCAGCCTCCGGGCGAGATCAGGCGAAGGCGCTCGAACGGCGCGCGGGCCAAGGTCCTGCGCCGCCGCGCGAATTCCTGGCGCAAGACTGGCTGATTGGCGGACACTGCCCTCGAAGCCCAACGCGCCGCGACCGAAACGGTCGTCGCCCGGATAGCGCTCGCTTGCCGGCTCGGTGGGGTCAGGATGCCCCAGCGAGCCTGGCGCGGACGATGTGGTTGTCGTCGAACTCGAAGCGGGAAGTCTAATTGCCCTCGCGCGCCCGTTCTTCTGCTTCGCGCTTGGCGCGTTCCAACGCAGGACCAGGCAGCGGATTTTTCCGCAGGTGGCCGTACATCAGCTCTTCGACAAACTCGACGCACTTGAACTGCTGCAGTTGGGCATCCTCGCCGACCGCCTTGTAGAGGTTGAAAGCGATCGTCCACGGCTTTGTGTAGACTTCCGGATCCTCGATGGTCGCTTCGTAGCGCATGGTGTGATCGGACGTGCGCGTCCAGCGCTCCGTCACCTTCGTCGATGAGCCGTGCAGGTTGCCCGAGCGATCGAGCCAGGTGTCGGGTACCATGCCCGTGACTTCAACGACAAAGGTATCGCCGTCCCACTTGCCGTAGGACTGGCCCATCCAGGAGTCGACAGGAGCTTCGCCCGGGTCTTCCAGAAAGACGTTGCGAACTGCGCCGGCGTACTCGTAGGCGATGAAGAACGCCTTCTCCGACTGGAATATCTGGAACGGCTTGTCCATGTAGTTCGCGCGCGGCACGCCCGGGAGGTAGCACTTGACCTCCGGATCGAGTTCGACGGCGCGAGCGCGGTTTTCATCGCGTTGCTTCAGGGCTTCAGGCGTATAGGGGATCTTGCCGTCTCCCTGCACAATGCCGATGCCAGCCGGCACCGCGCCGATCGCGCCAAGCGCCACAACGGATGCGTGAGGAACGGGGACGTAAGGACCCGGACGCAGCTGCAAGGCGGCCGATGCGGGGTGAGCCTCGATGTTGTAGTTCGCCGTGTTCATGACGCGCCAGACGCCGTTGAAGTCGGGGATGTCGGTGCCAGGGATGCGCGGCGCCCTGTATGCGGCGGGCGACGCCTGAGCGGCTTGCCCCTCCTGGGTGCTGGCGCGCTCCGCAGGCGAAGCGCACGCAGCCAATGCAAGTGGTGCGGCAAGCAGCGTCAAAAACTTCTTCACAAGCATGCTCCTTCAGGTTTCAAATTTCAGGCGGCGATGAGGCGTTCCCTCAACGGGAAGACCGCCTCTGCAGTCGGACGCGACGGTGGAGGTTTGGGAAGCTGGCCCGCAGCCGGATCGGGTCCTGGCGTGTGACGCCACACCGACGTCGGCCGGAACTCGGGATATGCGACCGCCACCCGGTCGCCGACTCTGGCTGCGGTGATGTCCAGCGGCCGGCCCCAGGCGGGTACGAACACTGCCTGACCGGGCGACAGGCGACGGCCATCCACGGTGACGCCAGAGGTCATCGCAGTCAGCACATGGCAGGTTTCCCCATCAGGGACTATGCGACTCCAGTCCGGCAGCAGCCACGACTCGACGCTGAGCGACGGGTCGCGAAAGAGCGTCGCGCGGGCGCGCGATGAGACCGGCGGCAGACGAACAACAAGCGGTCCCTCACAACCATCATTGGTCGGCAGGAAGGTGGAGCTGATCTCGAGGGCGACGCTGCCGGCGGCGAGCGTCACTGCAGCGCCTTCATAGGCGCGGATGCGGTCGCCCGGCCGGTGGAAGGCGGTTTCGTCATCGGCGGGCGAGGCGGTTCCGGGCTCCAGCAGCGTCCACAGGCTGACAGGACCGGTGGATTTGATCGACATGGTCCGGCCGGGGAACACCATCCGGACCTTGGGCGGCGCCCGGCCGAGGTCGCCGAGCATCCCCCGGCTGTTCGCTGCGAGCTTCCTCCCCAGCGGGCCTCCTTCGGTCGCGTTGGCCATGTCGTGGAGCCATGCCTCGCCAATCTGGCAGGCGCTCGCCGGACCCCATTCGCCGACATCTGATCGTCCCCAGTCACGTTCCACAAATCGCGGCGTCACAAAAATCGGATCGATCGCGCGCATCTGTCGCCGTCCTCTCTTGCTCCTTTCGATTGCAGCGTGCGGCCGGGCGGCTCGCCGCCCGGCGCGCATCCCGCTGTGGCGCGGGCATTGCCAAGCCGTACGAGGTTATGAGGCTTCGCTCAGCTCTGGTTCTTTCTGCACCTTGCCGCTCGTCGCGACGCCTTGGCCTCGCGTACGCCTGCGCTCCGGGCTTTCGATCCGCCCTGGCGCCGACGCGATCTCGATCTTTCGCGGCTTGATCTCGTCCGGAACCCGGCGCTCCAGGTCGACTTCAAGCAAGCCGTCGCTCAGCCGCGCCCCGGTCACGACCATGTAGTCGGCGAGCTGGAACTGACGCTCGAAATTCGAGTTTGCGATGCCGCGATGGAGCAGTGTGCGTTCCGGCTCCTGGGCGCGACGGCCTGCGATGACCAGAACGTTGGAACTCGCGGTGATGTCGATGTCTTCGCGCTTGAAGCCTGCCACGGCGAGCCGGATGCGATAGGTGTTCTCACCGTCCTGTTCGAGGTCGAAGGGTGGGAAGCCATCCGCTCCGCCCTGGCTGTTTTCCAGCAGGTCGAAGAGGTGGTCGAAGCCAATCCAGGAACGGCGATAAGGGGTAAAGTCGAGGGCGCTCCTCATATCCATGTCCTCCATTGAGCAACCTGGTTACAAGCCCGGCCAAGCCGGGAAATATGCAATGTCTCCAGACCCTTGAGGCGTCTGGCGCAGGAAATTTTGGCGGCGATTTTGCGCCTTCAAGAGGGTGGAATGAAATTTTTTGTGAACGTCACGCTGCCGAGATGCTGCGGCCGCCAGTAGCGAGAGGGGGAGGGTGACCAGCGCGTCAGGACCTGAATGCTCAGAAACCCCTGAACTCCACCACCTCACTTAGCGGGGCGCGATCCGCGTAGAGCTCGTTCACCGGTTCGTTGGGGTCGGGATAGCCGAGCGCGATGCCGGCGTAGACCATGTGGTTGTCGTCGAGCCCGAAATACTCCGCCAGCTCCGGCCGTATGCGAGCCCAGCATTCCTGCATGCATGTCGCCCAGCCGCGTTCTTCAGCAAGCAGGGCGATGGTTTGCATGTACATGCCCATGTGCGCCCACTGTCCGTGGCCCATACGGCGGTCGATGATGAGGAACAGTCCCACGGGAGCGCCAAAGAACCGATAGTTGTTCGCGAACCAGCGGATGCGGCCCGCGCGGTCTTCCTTCGGAATGCCGACCTTGGCGTACATCATCTCGCCGACGCGCTTGCGCCGCTCATTGTAGACAGGGTCGATCACGTTGAGGTCGGGATAGACCGGCCTGTCGCCGGGCACGGCGCCCATCGGGTCCGCCGCGAGCACGCGCTGCGCGATCGCGATGATTTCGTCCTTGGCCTTGCCTGTGGTTGCGACCACCTTCCACGGCTGCAGGTTTCCGCCCGAAGGCGCGCGCTGCGCCGTCTCCAGCAGCTCCGTCAGCTCCGCCTTCAAGATCGGCTTGTCGAGAAATCCCCGTGTCGAGATTCTCTGGCGTACGGCTTCGGTCACGTTCATCGGCGGCTCTCCCTCGACCCCAAGCGGTCGCGCAGGATGCCGCGCGCGTCAATGTCTCGCTGCCAAGCTCCCGAAATTGCTATCGCCTGCCTTTAGGGAAGGATTGCCGCACCCGGTCGCGCGCCTCATCCATGGGCAGCCGGGAGCCGGCAAAGGGAGGACAACATGTCGACCGAACTCCAGATGCTGGCGTGGTCAACCGCGCTTCTGATCGTGCTCGTCGTCGCCCAGGCCTTGGCCGGGATCCAGGGGCAAGGCCTGATGGCGCAGATGGGTCCGCGCGACGACCAGCCCCCGCCGAAAAAATATCATGCGCGGATGCTGCGCGTTGTCGACAATCATCGCGAAGGCCTGACGATGTTTGCGCCGCTCGTGCTCGTGGCGGCGCTCGCGCAGATATCGAATGAGTGGACCGTCCTGGGCGCCCAGCTCTTCTTCTACTCGCGCGTCGTCCACGCCATTCTCTATGTCGCTGGCGTCCCGATGGTGCGTCCGCTGGCCTGGACCGTCGGTATCGTCGGCACGCTCATGGTGCTGCTGGCGGTGCTTGGCGTGATCTAGCCACCTGCGCCGCTAGCGCCCAATCAGCGAAACCAGCTCCGAGGCGTTGCGCATCGTCTCCAGCGCCCCGACGCGATCGACAACCTGTTTTGCGCGGGCAGACCCAAGCGACGGCGACATCAGCTCCAGCGCCTTCGCCTCGACCTCCGCCCGGCTCATCGGATGCGAGGGGAATCCGACGACATAGGGCACATAGATCTCGTGCCGCTTGCCGCTGGCTTCCGTCACTAAGAGCCGCGCGGATTCCGTACGCGGCTGGCCCGCCGGCGCTTCCTGCGCCGGGTCGTGCGCGATCTCGACCTTCTCCATCAGCGCCTTCACCTTCGCATCGGTCGCCATGCGCTGCAGCGACTGCGCCGACACGAAGTCCAGCTTCCCGTCGATCAGCATCAGCGACAGCGTGTAACGAAGGTTGAGCGCCGGCATCGCCGCATCCCGGAACGCCTGCCAGCGTCCCGGCATCTCGACGCGAACGCCGGTCACGTTGTTGCGGTCGATCTTTGGCAGCAGCTCATACATGCCGTGAATTGCTGGCTGCGTCGGGCCGCCAACCGGATAGCGCTTGAACGCCGTCTCCTTCAGCTCCGTCCGCACGCCGAGCTGTTCGACCAGATAGCCGGGCTTGGCGTCGCCTGCCTTGAAAGCGCCCGCGCGCAGCCAGCCATCCGCGTTGTCAAAGCTATCGCGCACGCCGCGGAATCCCGCCTCGACCATGAGCGCTGCCTGCAGGCCGTTCCGCGCGCCCATGCCGGCGAAAACAAACGCCTTCTCGATGTGCTCGACATCCATCAGCCACTGCCACGAGCCCGAAGCCTGCTGCGCGCAGTAGGTGAGAAGATCGCTGATGCGGTTCTCGGGAATGCCGATCAGCGACGCCGCCGTCGCCGCCGTACCGAACACCGGGCCGACGCCATGGTTGGCGATGCCGGCATTGCGCAGGTTGTTGACGCCGACCGCCTTCGGCACACGTCCCGCCATTTCGTAACCGGCGATAACCGCGCGCACCATCGCATCGCCGCTTATGTTCCTGCGTGTCTCCGCCAGCCCCAGCGCGGCTGCGATGATGGAAGGGCCCGGCTGCACGAAGGCCGATGGGATGAAGTCGTTGATCTCCGCGCCATGCCCGGTCATCGCGCTGGCGAACACGGCGTCCGAAAGTGACGCCTTCTGCTTTGTGCCGAGCATGGTCGCCGCGTTCTTCCCGACGCCGCCGCTCTGCAGGGCGGCATACTTGCGCGCCAGCACCGAAGGCTCGAGGTCGCGGCAGGCGACGATTGAGGCCAGCGTGTCGAGACTGTGCTGGCGCGCCAGATCGCGATGCTCCTCGGGAATCTGCGCGGTCCGGATTCCGGCGATATAGGAGGCGAGGGCGGGCGTAACGCGTACTGGCGGCGCTTCCATCGGCGGCGGCGTCTGCGCATCAACTGGCTGTGAAATCACCTGCGCGGCAGCGACCGCGACTGGAAGCATGCCTGCAGCAGCAATCGCCTGCCGCCGGCTCAAACCTCTGGATTCGTTCATTGCGCTTCCCCGCTTCTGGTCCCTCGGCAGCTCTAGCTGCCTGTCGGTGATAGATAATTTGCAGTCCGTCTGGATTGACAAC
>DATBNA010000212.1:0-4812 GCA_036554545.1 Hyphomonadaceae bacterium | reverse complement strand
TTCGGCCCGAGGATGCGGAAGGCGTCATAGCCCTTGGGGCTGAGGTTCACATGCCCCCCGCCCGACAGCGGCGCCGTCGCGACGAAGAACATCTTCTGCTTCGCAATGAACGCCGCGAGACGTTCGTCGATATGCTCGTAGATCTTGCCCATTTTCTGTTCCTCGACCCTGCCATGAGGTGGGCCCTTGGATGCTCATCGCGACCGGCGTGACAATCGAATTCTCGTCGGGCCGCTATTCCTCAGGCCAGCTCGAACGGCTCGAGGCCCGCCAGCCGCAACGCGCGCCGCCGCTCGCCCGGCTGACGCGGCTTCACGCCCTTCACAGAGTCCGCCACATGCCGGATGTGATCCGGCGTTGTGCCGCAGCAGCCGCCGAGGATGTTGACCAGCCCTTCCTTCGCCCACTCTTCCAACTCGTGCGCCGTTTCATGCGGCTGCTCGTCATACTGGCCGAAGGCGTTGGGCAGGCCGGCGTTCGGATAGGCCGCCACCAGCGTATCCGCCACGCGCGACATCTCGGCGATGAACGGCCGCATAAGGTCGGCGCCCAGCGCGCAGTTGAAGCCCACGGCAAACGGCTTGGCGTGCTTCACCGAATTCCAGAACGCTTCGGTCGTCTGGCCCGACAGCGTGCGGCCAGAGCGGTCCGTGATCGTGCCCGAAATCCAGATCGGCAGCTTCTCCCAGCCTTCCGCCTCCATATCCATGATCGCCTTGATCGCCGCCTTGCAGTTCAGTGTGTCGGTGATGGTCTCGACCAGGAAGAGATCGACGCCGCCCTCGTGCAGCGCCTCGATCTGGTGGCGATAGGATCTGTAGACCTGGTCGAAATCGACCAGTCGGGCGCCGGGATCGTTCACGTCCGACGACATGGACAGCATACGATTGAGCGGCCCGATTGCGCCGGCAAGGAAGCGCGGCTTGCCCGGCTCCTTCGCCGTCATTTCGTCGGCGACCTTTCGCCCGATGCGAGCGCCTTCGAAATTGATATCGCGCACCGCCTCGCCGTCGAGCTTGTAGTCGTCCTGCGCGATGGTCGTCGCGGTGAACGTGTTGGTCTCGGAAATGTCGGCCCCTGCCGCAAAATACTGGCGGTGCAGGTCCTCCACGATGTCCGGCCGCGTCAGGCACAGGATGTCGTTGTTGCCCCTGAGATCGACGCCGTGCTTCGCAAACCGCTTGCCGCGATAGTCCTCTTCCCTGAGGCCCATCTGCTGGATCATGACGCCCCACGAGCCGTCGAGAATGAGGATGCGCTCCTTCGCGGCCTTCTTCAGCGCCGCGATGCGTTCCTGCCTGCCCTTCTGGGTCTTGCTCATTGCACCTTCTCCTGCGGGCGGATTCCCAGAAGCCTGCAGGTCGACAGCGAAAGACCTGCACGGTTCATGGTATAGAAGTGGAACTGTTCGACGCCCTGCTCCGCGAGGCGGTTGCAGAGATCGGCGGCGATGTGCGCCGTCACGAGATCGCGCGTCTCTGCGTCGTCATCGAGCCCGTCATAGAGCGCAGCGATGCGGCTGGGGATGGTCGCCCCGCACAGCTTCGCCATGCGCTGCAGACCCTTGAAGTTCGACTGCAGCATGATCCCCGGTACGACTGGCGCCGTGATCCCCGCATCGCGCACGGCATCGAGGAAGCGGAAATAGACATCCGGATAGAAGAAGAACTGCGTGATCGCCCGCCTCGCGCCGGCATCGAGTTTCCTCTTGAGGTTCGCGATCTCGTTGGCCATCGATCCCGCATTGGGATGCACTTCGGGATAACAACCCACCGAGACATCGAAATCGCCAATGCGCCGCGCGCCTGCAATCAGGTCGGACGCGTAGGCATAGCCGCCGGGATGCGGCTCATACTTCGCGCCGATGCCTGCCGTCGGATCGCCTCGCAGCGCCACGATGCGCTTCACGCCGGCATCCCAGTAGGCCTTCAGCACGCCGTCGATCTCATCGCGCGTCGCCGCGACGCAGGTAATGTGCCCGGCCGGAGAAAGGTCGGTCTCCTCCACCATCCGCTTCACGATCGCATGCGTGCGCTCGCGGGTTGAACCACCAGCCCCGTAAGTCACCGACACGAAGGCCGGACGGATCGGCGCGAGGCGCTGCACGCTGTCCCACAGCTTCTGCTCCATGTCGGCAGTCTTCGGCGGGAAGAACTCGAACGAGACTTTCGGAACCGTACTCATGCCGCCGACCTTTTGCCGGCCCTCAGCTGAAGGTCAGCCGTCCACACTGTAACCGCCACGCCCTTGTCGCCGCCCGGCGCGCGGAACGTCTTCGCCGACTTCACGGAGAACCCTGCCTTGCCAGCCCAGCGCTCGAAATCAGCTTCGCTGACGCCAAGGTGCCGATGCGCATGTTCGCTGCGCAGGTGCTCGAGCGTGTGCGGCGCAAAGTCGACCACTACGAGCCGCCCGCCCGGCTTCAGTACGCGCGCGGCTTCCGCCAGCGCTCTGCCCGGATCGTCGAGGAAGTGCAGCACCTGGTGGATGATGACGAGGCTGGCGCAATGGTCAGGGTAAGGCGCCGAGGTCGCATCGCCATGGCGCACCGACGCATTGGCGACATCCGCTTCTTCCAGGTTGGAGCGCGCCACCGTCAGCATCTGGTGTGAGAGGTCGATGCCTTCGACGCGGCGCGCGCGCGAGGCAAACAGCGCCAGCATGCGGCCCGTGCCGGTGCCAAAATCGACAACAAGATCGAATGGGCCCGGCCCCGCCGCCTGCAGCACGGCCTTCTCGATGTCGGCCTCCGAATAGTGCAGCGCGCGCAGGCGATCCCACTCTTCGGCGACGCGCGAGAAATATTCCTCGGCCGCCTGCGAACGCTCCGCCTTCACTTCTCCCAGCCGATCGAGGTCGCGGCGCAGCGCCTGGTCCTTCGGATCGACCGATGCGTTCAGCGTGTCGACCAGTTCGCGCGCCTTGCCTTCGACCGGCAGCCGGTAGAACACCCACGCGCCCTCCGGCAGGCGCTCGACGAGTCCCGCCGCCGTCAGAAGTTTGAGGTGCCGCGATAGGCTTGGCTGGCTTTCATTGAGAACCTGGACGAGCTCGCCTACAGAGAGTTCTCCGTGGGCCAATAGCGCGAGAATGCGGGCGCGCGTACCTTCGCCGGCGGCCCGCAGCTGCTGCACCATCTGGTTCAGACTGACCAAGTTCATATAATCATATAAGCATATCGTTATATGCAGTGCAATCCGCCGGCAAAAAACCGCTCGAAATCCCCCGGATCCAGGCGCCCGTTGCGTAAAATTTCACTAGTTCTTTCAAGGCCATGAGAGAAAACTGGCAGGGAATCTGTCCCGAGTTTTCCCCACCCCGTTCAGCCCATGAGAGACTTCCCTTGCTTCCACGGGCAGGCGTCGCGTCATGACCGGGGCACGATCGGGGAAGCGGTGAAGGTCGACAGGCGGAGGAAGGATCGGTTCTTCCTCCGTCGGCGGAAGGGTTCTGACGCTTGGGGAGCGGGAGCAAAAAGCCCGTAGGGAAATCCCCCGGGTTTCAGGCGAGGGATGGTTTGCCGCCCCTGGCCTGGGATCCAGCCCGAACGCCCATGGTCCGCAAGACCTTCATCGGCGCGGAGGCGGCGACGCTTCACCGTGAAATGCGCATACGGACTACCCAACCGAGGCGTAACGCCTCCGCGCTGCCTGCTTCCCTCTCCAGGTCGAAGGACCATGGAGTGCGAAAGCTTTGATCAAGAGGAGTTGCCAGATGTCTCGCCATCCATTTTCCCGCCGCGCGCACCGCCGCAAGCGAACCGGGGTCCCTCCCGGCGCACGCAGCATCGAAGAGTGCAATGCCGGGCGCTGGTCATCTGGCCGGCGTGGCGGCTGGGAGCCGAAATCCGGCCACAAGGAGTACCTGACGTTCCGGATCAATGATGTGGATTGAGGCGCGGCCGGCCCGTGGGACTTGACCGAGACCGATCCGTGAAGAGACCGGCGCGGTCCCGCGTCCGCAACTGGCGGCATCGCGCGCCTAGCTACCGCACGGTTCGCGACTCGCCCGGAAGGCCACCCAGGCCGTGTTCGTCCAGCCACAGCCCCCACAAAAACATGTTGAATCACCGAGGAAATATGCTGGCGCCACGGATCGGATTGGCCTCTCCTGCCCCTTCCAGGGTGGTTGATCCGCTGTACGAGCGGCCTCATATCGTCCGCAGTTCGCTGGAGCACCGAACTGATGAACTCCTCCCCGGCCGCGCTGCTGGGCCCTGTCTCAGCCCTGGCAGCGATGCTGCTCGGCGGCTGTGTGACGGTGACGCCCGAGAACGCTGAAGATCCGTACGAGGACTTCAACCGCTCAATGTACGCCTTCAACGACGGTCTGGATAAATCGATCGTCGAGCCCGTGGCCAAGGGCTATCGCGCCATCACCAACGAACCGGTCCGCGGCGGCGTCAACAACTTCCTCGACAATCTGGGCGAGCCCGTCACCTTCGTGAACGAGGTGCTGCAGGGAAAGATCGGCAACGCCGCCGGCACGGTGGGCCGCTTCGTCGTCAACACCACGATCGGCATCGCAGGCATCTTCAATCCGGCAGAAGCCATCGGCATCAAGCGCACTGACGAGGACTTCGGCCAGACGCTCGGCGCGTGGGGCGTGCCTGCCGGTCCATATCTTGTCCTGCCCTTCATCGGGCCGAGCTCGCCGCGCGACGGCTTCGGCGTCGTCGCCGATTTCTTCGTGGACCCGGTCAACTACGTCGAGTTCGACAAGGACAATGAGATCCGCTTCGGTTTCGCCATCGCTAACGGCCTCGTCGCCCGCGAAGAGGCGATCGAAACTTTCGATACTGTAAGGCAGCAG
>DATBNA010000196.1:0-3510 GCA_036554545.1 Hyphomonadaceae bacterium | reverse complement strand
GGTTCGCCTTGCCGCCCGAGGCCTTCATGATCTGGCCGACCATCCAGCCGAGCGTCTTGGGCTTTTCATGCCCGGCGGCGCGCTGGGCCTTGATCTCTTCGACCTGCTTGGGATTGGCGGCGATCACCTCGTCCACGACCTTCTCGATTGCGCCGGTATCGGTGACCTGCTTCAGGCCTTCCCGGTCGACGATCCTGGCCGCCGTATCGCCGGTGGCGATCATTTTCTGGAAGACATCTTTGGCAATTTTACCGCTGATCGTGTTACTGGCGATGAGCTCGATAAGGCCGCCGAGCTGCTCCGCCTTGACCGGCGATTGCGTGAGCTCCAGACCTTCCTTGTTGAGGTAGCCAAACAGGTCCTGTGTCACCCAGTTGGCGGCAAGGCGCGCATCCCTGCCCTTGGCGACGGCCTCGAAATAGGCGGCCTTGTCGGCATCGCCCGCCAGCACGCCTGCGTCGTACTCCTTGAGACCATACTCCTTCACGAAACGGGCGCGCTTCTGGTCCGGCAGCTCCGGCAGTTTCGCCTTGATGCTCTCGACATAGTCGCCCGTCAGCTCAAGCGGCAGCAGGTCCGGATCCGGGAAGTAGCGATAGTCGTGTGCGTCCTCCTTGGAGCGCATGGAGCGCGTGATGTTTTTCTCGGCATTGTATAGCC
Organism: Hyphomonadaceae bacterium; assembly: GCA_036554545.1. Taxonomy (GTDB): domain Bacteria; phylum Pseudomonadota; class Alphaproteobacteria; order Caulobacterales; family Hyphomonadaceae; genus UBA7672. The sequence continues at coordinate 2,850 of DATBNA010000196.1, read as the reverse complement.
GCGTCTCCTGGTCGATCTTGCCGCCATCCTCGAGGATATCAATCTGGCGGCGCGCCTCGTACTCGGCCGCGAGCTGGATGAAGCGGAACGAGTTGACGTTCTTGATCTCGCAGCGTGTGCCGAGCTTCTCGAAACTGCCGGTCGTCTTGTAGTGGTCCCATGCGCCGGGGCGACCGACGGAGACGTTGACGTCGGCGCGCAGGTTGCCCTTCTCCATGTCGCCATCGCAGGTGCCGAGGGCGATCAGGATGGAGCGAAGTTTCTTGACGTAAGCGGCCGCTTCCGCAGGCGATCTGATATCGGGCCGAGAGACGATCTCCATCAGTGCAACGCCCGATCGATTGAGGTCGACGTAGGTCGCGTTGGGATCAAGGTCGTGAATCGACTTGCCGGCGTCCTGCTCGAGGTGCAGCCGCTCGATACCGACGGTGAAGGTATAGCCGTCGTCGGTTTCGACTTCGATCTGGCCTTCGCCGACGATCGGGTGCTTGTACTGGCTGATCTGATAGCCCTGCGGCAGGTCCGGATAGAAATAGTTCTTCCGGTCGAAGCGCGACCAGTGGTTGATCTTCGCATTGAGGCCAAGGCCGGTCTTCACCGCCTGCTCGACGCAGAACTTGTTGATCACCGGCAGCATGCCCGGCATCGCAGCATCGACCAGCGAGACATTGGTGTTCGGGTCTGCGCCGAAGGCCGTGGCAGCGCCGGAGAACAACTTCGAATTGGAGCTCACCTGCGCATGGACTTCGAGCCCCATGACGACTTCCCAGTCGCCGGTACGGCCTGAAATCAGATAGGGCTTGCGGGTGGTCATAATGCGCCTCGGTGCGGGTAAGACGCCCTTCTAGCGGCGTTCCCTGTCCGCGGGAAGCGGGTCGAAAGCCGCCAGAATATCAGGCGTTCTAAGGGGCAAATCCCAGGCAAAGCCCTGCACATAGTTGCAGCCGATAGCGTGCAGGTCAGCCGCCAGGGCCGCATCCTCGATGCCTTCGGCGGTGACGCTCATACCGAGCCCGCGGATCAGGGCCGTCAGGGACGAGACAATCCGGGCGGCCCGCGGATGGCGGATCATGGTGGTCAGCTTCGGGTCCAGCTTGACGCCGTCGGCTGGAAGTTCGGCGAGCCAGGCAAAGGAGGAATGTCCAGCGCCGAAGTCGTCGAGCACGACGCCGGCGCCGGCCGCGCGGAACGCGGCAAGCGCGCCGAGAGCGCCATCGAAATCACGCATGGCGGCCTGCTCGGTGAGTTCGATCCGCAGGACGCCGCGCGGCAGTTTTGCGTCGCGGACAATCGCAGCGATCTCCTCAACCAGGATCGGACGCGCAATTTCGGCGGCCGAGAGGTTCACCTGCATGAAGACGTCATGGCCAGCGGCGCGGAGGTCGGCGAGCACACGTGCAGACTTGAGCAGCATGACAGGAGCGATGGCGCTCCAGTCCGTGTCTCCGCCCAGGCCAACAAGCGTGTCAGGACCTACAAGTTGGCCGTCGGGCGAGCGAAAGCGGGCGAGCGCCTCAAAGCCGGCGACAGAGAGATCCTCAAGACTGCGGATCGCCTGGAAGACGGGCTCCACATTGCTTTCGCCGTGGACCAGACGCGTGTTGGCGTCAGTCGAGACGATGAGGCCGCGCGCCACGCCCGAGTCATGGAATGATCCGACAAAGTGCGCCGGGAAGCCGCGGTTGAGCGTGATGCGGACATCGACCGGATCGCCTGCTTCGCCATCCTTCAGGACAGATGCGATCGACGGACGGACAAGGCCATCGAGCTGGGCGAGGAAGGAATCAAGGGTCCAGCGGCCGTCGAGAGCGGACAGGGGACTCCCAGCCTCAGCACGAATGGATATCGCGCCGTCATCCGCGGACCAGGTCCACAAGGCAGCACGCGCCGCCATCACGGCGGAGTCGGCGGTGGGCGGGCTCAAAGCCATGGTCAGGCGCCTCGGGGAATCAGGGTTCCGAGACAAACCGCTCTGCGGCCGCAAGTCCAGCCTTCGGGCCTACTCCCGCGGCGATGGGAGAGCGCAACAGCGACTCCTGTGCAACGCGCCTGACATCGGCGGCGCTGACAGAGTCAATTCGCTTCAGGATATCTTCGATGCTGACGAGACGGTCAAAGGTCAAGAGTTCATAGGCCATCGAGCCCGCGCGCATGGCGGGCGCCTCGGCGGCCATCGCATAGTTGGCAGCTGCGACAGCCTTCGCTCGGCGAAGTTCAGCTTCGGTCGGCCCGTCGGAGGCGATCTGGCGCCAGATATCCGATGTTATACGAACGACTTCGGAAGCGTCCTTCGTCGCGCAGCCAGCATAGACAGAGATGCGGCCAGCATCAGAGTACTGGTCGATGGAAGCGTCGATCGAATAGGCCAGGCCCCGGGACTCGCGAACTTCCTGAAAGAGGCGTGAAGCCATGCCGCCACCGAATATTTCCGTGAAGATACGAGCGGCGAAGCGTTCGTCGGACACTGCCGACGGCGCCGGCCGGGCGAGGACGAGGTGACATTGTTCCAGCCTGCGCATTGCGGTTTTGACGTTTGCGGTGGGAAGCTCAGGCGGCTGGATCGCGGGGCCCGTCTGCGCGGGACGCGGCTCGAACCACCGTTTTGCGGTGTCGAGTATGGCGGAACGGTCGAACGCGCCGGCAACCGAGATCACTGTGCGATGCGGCGCATAGTTGGTTGACGCAAAGCCGTAAAGATCGTCGCGGACGATGGCGTTGAGAGTTTGTTCGACACCAAGGATGGGCCGGCCGAGCGGATGCTCGCCGTAGCTGGCCTGCTGTGCGAGCTCGAAAACGAGATCATCAGGCTGGTCAGCGGCCTCACCGATTTCCTGCAGGACGACGCCCTTC
>DATBNA010000184.1:0-2066 GCA_036554545.1 Hyphomonadaceae bacterium | reverse complement strand
CAAGGCGGTCGTCACTTTCACGATGAAGGACGGCATCCAGGTTCCCGATGACTCGACGGCGCAGATACTGAGCGACGGCCTGCTTGGCGGCGCGTATCTTGGCATCATGGTTGGCGGCTCGTTCGACTACATCGCGAAAGGCGGGCAGATCGAGTTCACCCGCGGTTCAGTCGACCTGCTTACAGTCCTTTCCGAAGTCGCCAGTGGCGCTGCCGGCGGCAACGGTAACAACAATACAGAGTACAGCGGTGACGCCGGGGGCGGTTTCAAAGACGAGGCTCCGCAATGACACGCTTCCTGAGGTTTACGCTTGCGACGGCTGCGGTTGCGCTGGCGTCTGCCGGCGCTTCGGCGCTTGAGCCCCGCTCGGGGGTCAAGCTGCGCGCGCTCGACAAGATAACCGGCAACTCGACGGACCTCACCGCCAAGGTCGGCGATACGCTGAAGTTCGGCCGCCTCAGCGTCACCGTGAAAGCCTGCTTCCAGGCGCCGCCGCAGGATACGCCAGAGAGCGCCGCCTTCCTCGAGATCCACGCGCTCGGCGCTGAATCGGCGCGGGTCACTGCCGCCGAGAAAGCCGGCAAGGAAACCAAGGGCCCGAAACCCATAGGTCCCGATGGCCTGCTGTTCTCCGGCTGGATGTTCGCATCCTCGCCCGGCCTCAGCGCGCTGGAGCACCCGACCTATGACGTCTGGGTGATTTCCTGCAACAGCTCGGGCCCCGAAGGGCAGTAGGAGTTGTCGCCGAAGTCGGCGTCGACTTCGAGGGCTGCATCCAGCCGCTTGTGAAATTCCTCGCGGTCGATCTCCTCGACGCCGAATGTCGTCAGGTGCTCGGTGACGAACTGCGTGTCGAGCAGCACGAAACCGCCGCGCTTCAGCCTCGCAACCAGGTGCGCCAGCGCGATCTTTGATGCGTCGGTGCGGCGCGAGAACATGCTCTCGCCGAAGAAGGCGCCCTTGAGGCTGACGCCATAGAGTCCGCCGACAAGCTCATCGCCATCCCAGCATTCGACGCTGTGCGCATGTCCCACGCGGTGCCGCGCGCTGTAGAGGTTGAGGATCGGCGTGTTGATCCAGGTGCTCATCCGGCCCGGCGCGGCCTCGGCGCACTGCTCCATGACCTGCGTGAAGGCGGTGTCGACGCGGATCTTGAAAGGCTCGCGCCTTATCGCCCTGCGCAGGCTGCGCGGCGCATGAAACCTGTCGAGCGGCAGGACGCCGCGCAGGTCCGGATCGACCAGAAAAAGACGATGGTCATCGCGGTCCTCCGCCATCGGAAACACGCCGCGGCGGTAGCAGTCGAGAAGCTCGTTCGGGCCAAAAACCCGGCTCAACGCAACTAACCCTTCTTCGGATCCTTCGGCGGCGGCCTCAGGAAGCCTTCCAGCCAGTGGATGTTGTAGTCGCCGGACTGGATGTCCTCATTGTTCACCAGCCGGCGGTGAAGCGGAAGCGTTGTCTCCACGCCGCCGACCACCGTCTCGTCCAGCGCACGCCGCAGGCGAGCCAGCGCCTCGTCGCGCGAGGGGGCGTGGACGATCAGCTTGCCGATGAGGCTGTCGTAGTAGGGCGGCACGCGATAGCCGGAGTAGACGGCGCTATCGAGCCGCACGCCCAGGCCGCCCGGGGCATGGAAATCGGTGATCAGGCCCGGCGAGGGCGTGAAGGTCTCGGGATTCTCGGCGTTGATGCGGCATTCGATGGCGTGGCCGTCGATTCTCACGTCCTTCTGCCTGATCGACAGTTCTTCGCCGGCGGCGATGCGGATCTGTTCCTGCACCAGGTCGACATGGGTGATCATCTCGGTGACCGGATGCTCGACCTGCAGGCGCGTATTCATTTCGATGAAATAGAACTCGCCATCCTCGTAGAGGAACTCGATCGTGCCGACGCCGAGATAGCCGAGCTTCCTGATCGCCGCCGTCACGGTCTTGCCGATGGCGGAGCGCTGATCTTCGTCGATGACAGGCGAGGGCGCTTCTTCGAACACTTTCTGGTGGCGGCGCTGCAGCGAGCAGTCGCGCTCGCCGAGATGGATGACATTGCCATGGCTGTCGGCGACG
>DATBNA010000127.1:0-2170 GCA_036554545.1 Hyphomonadaceae bacterium | reverse complement strand
AGCGTGCGGGGCCTGCGTCCGCTGGAATGGGCGCGGCGCGTGACGGGCGTGGCCTCGCGGCGTGGCGCCGGGAGCATCATCGCGGAATCCAACCAGGGCGGGGAAATGGTGCGCGAGATGCTGCGCATGGCGGGAGCGGAGGACGTTGCGCGCGTGAGGCTGCGCAATGCGACGGCTTCGAAGCGCGATCGGGCCGAGCCGGTGTCGGGCTGGTATGAGCACGGGCGCGTGCGCCATGCCGGCGTGTTCCGCGAACTGGAGGACGAGCTGTGTTCGTTCGGGGCGGCCGGCGCCGGAGCAGTGTCGCCGGATCGTGTGGATGCGCTGGTGTGGGCGGTGCGCGAACTGTTCGACAAGCCGAAGGTGAAGCCGGGGATCATGCGGCTGTGAGGGCTGCGCGAGGACGGCGGGCGCCGGCTACCTGCTCGCGTTGCACTCGGCCTGCTGGTCTGTGGCTGTGGTTGTTTCAGCAGGGGCTGCTGCTACGGCGGATTGGGTGGCGCAGGCGGCTGCGGATGTGTTGGCGAAGGCGGTCACCGTGATGCCGATGGCCAGGAGCGCGATCTTGATGGTCCACATGTTTCCCTCCACAGCATCAAGACTGATCCTCCCGCGCTGAACCCGGCATGAACGGTTAAAAGGCCTGTAATTATTGCTGTTCCGACAGGTTGCAGAGCAGCATGTGCCAGAGTGGGGAGACGTGTGCGGCGGCGGGCCGCGGCGCAGGCGGCGCTTAACGGTATTTGTCGCGGCGCCGCCGGGACTGGCGCGGGTCTTGCCGTGTGTGGGCTGAGGAAACAACACGGGAGGTCATCAATGTCCTCTGTATTCGGCAGGAAGAAGCAGGCGGCGCAACAGCGGGAGCAGGCGCAGGCGTCCGCGTGGCGGCCGCGAACGTCAGAGCCGCGGGCCGTGCAGGAAAACGTGCAGGCCTTCTATCGCATCACCCACACCGAGCCTTCGCGGCTGGAACGCGCGCGGATGATGCGCGAAGAGTACAGCTTGTCGGCCTAGCCACGCCGGCATGGCCCTGTTCGTCCGTAGACCTACATCATGCGGGAGCATGAGGTAGCGGGTCATGAACAAGGCCGAGGTGCGGGACTATCTGCGGGCGACTGCCGGCATCAAGGGCTGGTTCTTTCCGATCGATGCGGCGCTGTTCGGCGCGGTGGACGAGATCCAGAAGCGCGAAGGCGTTTTGGGCAATCTCTTCGAGATCGGCGTGCATCATGGCAAGGCGACGGTCCTGCTCTCGCGGATGAAGCGCGAGGGCGAGCGGCTTGGCGTGTGCGACATTTTCGAGAACCAGGGTCTCAATCGCGATGCGTCGGGCAAGGGCGACAGGGAGATCTTCCTCGCCAACATGCGCACGCATGGCGGGATGGCGGAGGGCGAGCTGAAGGTCTTCGCAAAGTCCTCGGAGGAGCTGTCGCGCGACGAGACGACGGAGAGATGCCGCTTCTTCCACATCGACGGCGGGCACTGGGCCGAGATTGTCGTCTCCGACATGATGACGGCGGACCGCGCGCTGGTCGCCGAAGGCGTCATGGCGATCGACGACGTGTTCAATCCCAACTGGCCGGGGGTGGGCGAGGGCTTCTACCAGTTCATGCGCTATCAGCCGGGACGGTTCGTCCCGGTGCTGATCGGCGGCAACAAGGTCTTCCTGGCGCGGCCGGAGTTCGCGAGGAGATTCCGGACATACTGCACGCCGCCGGAAAAGTTCGCGCAGCTTGTCCATGCCGGGCCGTTCTCGTTCGAGGACAAGGAGTGGATGGGCGAAGAGGTGCTGACCGTCATCCGCCATTCGTGGGTGGACCTGTCGCCGGTGCGGGCGGCGCTGTCGCATCTGGGCGAGGCGCGCGGGGCGCCGCTGCGGGAAATGCTGCGGCGCCAGTACTAGCGCGCCGGCCGCGCCTCAGTTGGCCATGCGGGCGCAGTATTCGTCGATCGCCTGCGCGTGCTTCCGCGCCATGTCGAAGTGCGCTTCTTCATATTTGTTGAGCGGCTGGTTGAGCACCACCTCGGCGCCTTCGGCATCAAGGCGGCGGAGGATGGCGGCGGCGATGGCGACGAGTTCGCGCTCCGACCTGATGGCCGCGTCTATGATCTCTTCGCCGTCATGGTCTATCGCGGCGATGGCGCTGCGCTCCAGCAGCCGGCTCTGCCC
>DATBNA010000099.1:0-7719 GCA_036554545.1 Hyphomonadaceae bacterium | reverse complement strand
CGTCTGCCGTACGGACTGGCCTGCTCGTTGCGTTGGCCTCGCTCGCAGTCTCATGCGGAGGCGGTGGCAGCTACAGCCCGCCGCCTCCTCCTCCGCCACCCCCTCCTCCGCCCGGCGTAAACGCGCCACCGAATTTTACGTCCCCGGCCGCGGTGTCAGTGCGCGAGAACATGATCGGCGTCGTTTATAGGCCGGCGGCGACTGATCCCGAGAACGCGGCGATCACCTACGGCGCCATCGGTGGACCGGACGCTGCGCGGTTCACTGTCAATCCGCTGACGCGCGAAGTGCGCTTTGCGACGCAGCCGGACTTCGAGACGCCAAGCGATGCCGGTGGAAACAACGTCTACGACATCTCGTTCACGGCTTCGGATGGCGCGAACACCGTCACGCAGAACGTCGCCATTACGGTCACCAACACGGGCGCCGGATTCCGCGTGCGGCGCGTGGCCTCGGGAATGTCGGCGCCGATCTATGCGGCCGGCCTGCCGGATGGATCCGGGCGCGTCGTCATTGTTGAACGCGGCGGCCGCATCCGCGTGCTCAATCCGTCGTCAGGCGCATTCGAGGCGGCGGACTTCCTCAACCTGACGAACATAGACACCGGCGGCGAGAAAGGACTGCTGTCGATCGCTTTCTCGCCGAACTTCGTAAGCGACCGGACTTTCTATCTGCAACTCCACACCACTGCTGCGAACGTCAGCGAGATACGGAAATACCAGACGCTGGCGAACAACTTCGCACAGGCGGATACGGCGACGGCGGATACGATCCTCACCGTGCCGCAGCCAGCGGCCACAAACCATAAGGGCGGAACGCTGTTCTTCGACAATTCGGGACGACTGCTGATCAGCCTCGGTGATGGCGGGAGCGACTCCAACACCGCACAGAATAACAACACGCTTCTGGGCAAGATTCTGCGAATTGATCCGGCGACCGACGCATTCCCGGGCGACGCCGGTCGCGACTATTCAATACCGACAGCGAATCCATTTGCGACAGCAGGCGGCCTGCCCGAGATATACATCAACGGGGTGCGAAATCCCTTCCGCATGAGCGTCGATCCGGTGACGGGCGACCTATTCATTGGCGACGTTGGCCAGAGCGCCCGCGAAGAGGTGGATCGCGTAGCAGCCAGTGCGACCAGCCTCACCAATCTCGGATGGAACGTGTGTGAAGGGGCCTTGCCTAGCGTCGCCACCTGCTCAGGTTCGGGTTTCACACTGCCAGTGACGGACTATCCCCGCAGCGGCGCCCCTAACATCGGTACGACAGTGACGGGCGGCGTGGTCTATCGCGGCCCGATCGAGGACCTGCAGGGCCAATACATGTTTGGCGACTTCGGATCGAATGCACTGTGGTCCGTGCCCATTGCCAACCTCGTCAATGGCACAGTGTTTCCCTCGGCCAGTTACACCGTACGTACAGCGCAGTTCGCGCCAGACGTGGGCACGATCAACAACGTTGTCGCCCTCGGCACGGACAATGACGGCAACGTCTATTTCGTCGACATTGGCGGCGAAGTGTTCGTGCTCGAACCGAACTAGCGCTCGGCGGTTTTCTCCGCCGAAGCGCCGGTCTGCGCGCCGTCCTTGAGGAACTTCACCAGCACGCGCTGGCCGATGAGGACAGGCGCCTGTTCGGCGTCGACCACGACTTCGACAACGCGCTCGTCGGCGCGTTCGCTGGGATCGTCCGAGCGCAGCTTGCGCGAGCCCATCACCGAAGCGATGCGGAGCACCTTGCCGGGATAGGCCTTGTCCTGGTCGGACTCGGGAACGATTTCGACACTCTGGCCAACCTTCACCTGGTTGACCGAACGCTCCTCGACCTCGGCGCGGACGATGCGCTGCGTGTCAGGCTGGAGCTGGAACATGGCGGTGACGTTGAAGGTCGAGGCGCCGGAACCCGGATTGGCGTAGCGGCGAACAATCGTGCCGGCGGTCGGCGCACGGATTACATAGAGCTCGACCTGATAGTTGGCCTCGGCGAGCTGGGCGCGGACGAGCTGGATCGAGGTCTTCTGGGCTTCAAGCTGGGCGCGGAGCTGGTTCACCTGGTCCTGCGCCTGCTGGTAGGCCTGTTGCGAGGTGGCGTTGTCGGCGATGAGGCGCTCAAGGCGCTTCGCTTCCCGCAAGGCCGCCTCATACTGCACCTGCAGGATCGGAACCTGGGCTTCGGATTGCGCCAGCTGCGCCGCCACGCGATTGCGGCTGAGACGTGCGTCGTCGTCTTCCTGCCGCGCCAGGATCTGGTCCTTCACAACCTGGTCGCCTTCCTGGACCAGCACCTCCCGGACGACGCCGGCCGCGCGGGCTGCAATATCCACGAGCCCGCCTTCGACATCGACCTTGCCGGCCGAGATCGTGGCGTAGGGCGTGTCGACCGACTTGGGATCAACCGCGCCGGGCTTGCCGCCGGCTTTCTGCGCCGCGTCTGTTGGCGCTGGTCCGCCGCAGGCCGCGGCCGAAGCCAGCAGCGCTGCCGCGAAGAGGATTTTGGGGAGGCGGTTCATGACGGTCTTCCGTTCTCGTGTTTGAACTTCAGTGTTTGAACTTCAGTGTTTGAACTGGGCAGGATCGGCGTTGGTCGAGGTAATGCGGCCGTCCTCGATCGTGATGATGCGGTCGGCGAAGACAGCGAGGCGGGCGTCGTGGGTGACGCAAAGCACGGTGGCGCCCTGCTCCTTCGCGCACTTGCGCAGCAGATCCATGACGATGTGGCCGTTCTCGCCGTCAAGCGCCGATGTTGGCTCGTCGGCGAAGATCAGCTTCGGTTTCTTGGCAAGCGCGCGGGCGATGGCGACTCGTTGCTTCTCGCCGCCCGAGAGGCGATCGGGACGGTTGTCGAGGCGATGGCCCAGGCCGACATCCCTTAGCGTTGCATCGGCGGCAGCCTTCCGCTCGGCCTTGCCCTGCTTCATGAACTTGAGCACGACCTGCACCTGCTGGCTCGCGGTCAGCGCGGGGAAGAGATTGAAGCCCTGGAAGATGAAGCCGCAGTTCGCGAGACGGAAGCGATCGATAGCCTTGCGCGGCTTTTCCCAGATGTTCTCTCCGAGCGCCACCACGCTGCCCTCGTCCGGACGCAGCAATCCCGAGACTGCCGCCAGAAGCGTCGACTTGCCTGAGCCCGACGGGCCCATCACCAGCGCCATCTCGCCTGGCTCCACCAGCAGGTCGATGCCCTTCAGCACCTCGACCACCATCTGGCCGGACTTGAATCCCTTGCGGAGGCCGCGCGCCTCGATGGCGTAGCGCCTGCCTTCCGCATGGGGCGCAACCGGCTTGGCCGTCGCCAGCGCGGGTTGCACCTGCTGTTCAAGGATCGCTGAGGGCATGGCTTGAACTCGAGCGCTCATTTGAGGAGATCCGCAGGATCGCCCTTCTTGAGCGAGCCGAGCGTCAGCGCGCCCGATCCGATCGAGATGAGCAGAAGGAGGATGGCTGTCTGTATGAGTGTGCCTGCCTGATAGCCCATCGGCAGGTTGAAGATCGCCGCCAGTGCGGTGATGCCGAACATGATGATTGCCGACGCGACGACGCCGACGATGCCGACCCACAGCGACAGCTCCATCACCACGCCGCGCAGGCTGGGGATCGAAACGCCGAGGGCCCGGAGGCTGGCGAATTCCTTGATGTTGGCGAGGATGGCGCCGCGCAGCGTCTGCCAGGTGATGACGATGCCGATGATGGAGCCGATCACGCTCATGAAGGTGAGCAGGACCACGATGAAGCCCTCGCTCATCGCATCGCGGATCGTGGCTTCGGAGAGATCGTCCTTGAGCCAGACCTGAAACTGGTCCTTGCCGAGCGCATTGAGTTCGTCGCGAACCTGTACGGCTCGCGCCGGATCCTTGATCCGGACCATGAGGAGGCCGAGCTGGTCGTCGTTGGCGCGACCCATCAGGCGGAGGGTCTGGCGGGACAGGACGACCGCGGGCTGCTGCGCGTTGGCGTAGCCTTCGAGAATGAGGGCGATGGTGACGGTGCGACCGTTCAAGGTCGCGCGGTCGCCGAGCTTGACGCCAAGCTGATTGAGCGCCGACTTGTCGACCGCGACGGCGAAGGGCGGCTCGAGCTTCTTGCGCATCTCTTCCGTGAAGTCGCTCGGCAGCGTGACGGCGTCGGCTGACGGATCGATCACCATCACGTTGACGAAGTCCGGCGATGTTGCGCCTTCGGCGAAGAACTGGCCGAAATCGTTCGGCAGGTCCTGCACTTCGACGACTTCCGGGTGTTTGTAGACAAGCGGGACCACGCGCTTCGGCAGTGTTCCCGACGAGACCAGCGAGCTGGCCTTTGGCGTCATGACGATGAGCTGGGCCCGCGACCGGTCGATGGTCGTCGTAAATGACTGAAGGATGCCGACCAGCAGTGCGCCGAGCGCAAGCATCAGCACGCCGGCGAGCGCCAGCGCGATAACGGCCGCCAGATAGCGGCGCCATTCATAAAGAAGGGTCGAGAGCGCAAGGCTCATGTCCGGGTCTCTCTCCAGAAACCGTTTCGTCGCGTTTTAGGGGGCCCTGACACCCAACCTTATCGATATTCGATATGATGCCGGACTGCAACCCCTTCAAGGCCCGGCCGAGCTCAATACACCCTTACCCATATGCTTGTCGCATGCAGGTGCTTCGATTCCTTAAATGCGAAACTTGGCAGTTTCCGTCGCCAATATGGGCATCTTGGCGCCGAAGCTCAATCAGGAGCGGAGAATCGGCGAAGGAAGCGCCGGACCTGTTCGTCCGGCACGGGTTTCACAAGAACTTCGACCGAAGCGAAGCGATGGGGGATGTCTTTCGCGCCCTGCCCGCTAGTGAACGCGAACGGCACGCCTCGCGCCGCAAGCGCATCGGCGACCGGCCAGACCGCCTCCCTGCCGAGATTGCAGTCCAGCATGGCGACATCGATGCGCGGTGAGCCTTCCAGCCCCTCGAGCGCAGGGCTGACTGCCGCGAAGGGACCGACGACCACGCCGCCATCCTCATCCTGGACAAGCATTTCAAGCGCCATGGCGATGAGAGGCTCATCCTCGACGATCATGACGTGCAATGAGGCCATGTCCTGTCCCGCTGGCGTCTGCCAAGACCTACCGGACAGATAGTTCAAACCGGCGCAAGGCCCAGCCAGCGCCTTGCCGAAGGCCAGCGCGCCAGTACGCCTCGTTCGGCAAGGGCCAGGACGATCAAGCTGGCGCCCAGCACCGGCAATAGAATGGCGGCGACAAGGATGATCGCCGCCAGTCCCATGCCGATCCGCGCATCGGGTATCGGCGGCGGGGCGCCTAGCGCGCCACCCGGAGCACGGCGGCGCCACATCACGAAGGCGCTGACGCAGAGCGTGACCAGGCCCGCAGCGGTAAGCACGCCGAGTATCTGGTTGAGCGGCGCGAAAAGCTGGCCCTCATGTGCAGCGATGCCAACGCCGACGATCTGGTCGATGATGTGTTTCTGGCCGAAGACGTTGCGGTCGGCGACCTCGCCTGTCATCGGATCGAGCGCGACATCCTCGCGCAGCGGACGGTTCTGCGTGTTGGACTTCGCCCACCACCACGGCGAGCCTTCCGTAGGCGGCGTCAGCATGACGGGCGGCGCGAGATTCAAAGCGCTGGCGCGGATGACGATGTCGTCGACGGAGGCGCCGCCATGGGCGCTGTGATCGACCAGGCCGCCTTGCGAGCCGCCATGTTCGGCATGTTCGTCGCTGCTGCCGGTTGACCAGTCCTGGCTGATCGCGGCCGTGCCGGTCCACTCGCGCACCAGCTTGAAGCCATTGCCCCAGACCAAAGCCCAGGGAAGACCCGTCGACAGCAGGAAGAGGGCAAAGGCCGAAACCCACACGCCTGTGACGGCGTGGAGATCGCGCCAGAAGCGTTTCGCCCCCTCCCCAAGGCGCGGATAGAGAACGCCGCCGAGCCCCTTTGCACTACGCGGCCACCAGAGGTAGAGGCCGGTGAGAATCATCACGATCGCCCATGATGCTGCGAGCTCGACCAGGATCGAGCCGCCATTGCCCATCATCAGCTCGCCATGGAGGCGGAAGACGATGCGCTCGAAGCTGTTCTGCTCGGCGGCCGTCTTGAGCACCTCAAGCGTGTCGGGATGAACATAGACGCGTGTCCTTGCGCCGTGGTCCGAAACGAGGACGCGGGCGGCCTGATCAGGATGCTCGGGCAGGACAATGCCGGCGAGCGTCGAGCCTGGCACGGCGGCGGTGGCCGCCGAAACGATGGCCTGCTGCGAGGCAGGCTGGCCGGTGCGCTCCAGTGCGACGACGTCGCGGTCTATCCACGCCTCGATCTGCGGACGGAAGAGGTAGATCGAACCGGTGACAGCCAGCCAGATAACGAACGGGATGCACACAAGGCCGGCATAGAAATGCCAGCGCCAGAGCATGCGGTAGAGACTGCCCCGCCCCTCCACCTCGCGTTGATCGACCGCGCGCGCCATGTTCTGCCCTCTAGAACGTGAACGCCACGCCGCCGTAGAGCGAACGCTGGTCTCCCGGGAAGAAGACGTTGCGTGCGCCCGGCGCGGTTGCGGTGTTCCAGTTTATGACCGGCGTGAAGTTGGAGATGTAGTTTTCGTTCAGGATGTTGCGGACATCGAGGAAGACCATCACCCCGTTGTCGAAGGTGTAGCCCGTATTCAGGTTGAACACGGCGAAGGACCCTGCGCGGAAGTTGTTCGCATAGTCGACGTACGCATCCGACATGGACCATTCCAGCGAGGGGGCGAACCAGAACCCGCCCAGGGTTCCCTTCAGCTCGGCGCGATAGAAATGCTCGGGGACGATCGGCAGGCGATTGTCGCCGTACTGGCGGTCATCCGTGAAGCGGAAGTCTGACCACATATAGGTCTGGCGCAGTCGCAGGCCGTCGACGATCTCCCAGTCGAGGCCGGCCTCGACGCCCTGGTGCATCGTTCCGTCCTGCGCGTTGAACGTCGATGCCGGGATGCCCTGTGTCGGATTCGCCGTGAAGGTGAGGAGTTCGTTCTCGATGTCGGCGCGATAGGCGGCAATGTCCCAGATGAGATTTCCGGTGCGGCCGCGCGTGCCGATCTCGGCCGTCCAGGCGTCCTGCTCCTCCAGCGGCTGGAAGCCGCCCGGCGTCGGCGACAGGGCGCCGAAGTTCGGCGGCTCCACCGAGCGCGTGATGTTGCCGTAGACCTGAGCTCCGCCCGGGTTCTGCCAGATGAAACCGACGCGCGGAGAGAACCATTCGTAGGTCTCGCTGTCGGTCACGACGGTCGCGCTCGGCGGCATGCTCTCGAAGTCGCGTTCGGCGCGGCCATATGAACCGCCGGCAACCAGTGCGAAGCCATCCAGCACGAAGAGCCGCCCTTCGGCGAACACGTCGAGGCCTGTGGCTTCCTGCAGGCTCTGTGCGGTCAGCGCACCGCGGGAGCCGGCGTTGTTGATCCATTGCCTGGCGTTGTTTTCCCCCGCGCGCCAGGACAGGCCGTAGAACAGGTCCGCCTTCATGCCGAGGAAGTCGCCGCCCCAGTCGACACGGCCGAACGCTCCCCAGTTGTCGGAGACCTGATCGATCACCTGGAAGATCGGGTGGTCGAGTTCCTTGTGCGTGGCGTAGAGGCCGCCTTCGAACACGGTGTTTGCATCGAACCGCCAGCGCGTCTGGATCGTTCCGCGTTGCACCGACTGGTCGCGCTGGTAGTTCATCGCGACGTTTGTCGGGTTCGCGAGTTCCGGCGACATC
>DATBNA010000054.1:0-4552 GCA_036554545.1 Hyphomonadaceae bacterium | reverse complement strand
CGGCTCGCAAGGACCACATCTCGCCGTTCGCCTCCGTATACAAGGGCGTTGGCCTGTTCGGCGGGGACGTTACCTTCCTGCTGGCAGATAGCGGCCACATCGCCGGCGTGGTGAATCCGCCGGCCTCCAACAAGTATCGCTACTGGACCGGGACCAATCTTCCCCCGAAGCCAGACAACTGGCTCGCCTATGCAAGCGAGCATCCCGGCTCATGGTGGCCGGTGTGGGCGGACTGGCTGAAAGTGCGCGCCGGCGATGAGGTTCCGCCGCCGAAGCTGGTAAAGGGCGCCGATCCCGCACCGGGAACATATGTGCGCGAGACGCTGGAGAGCGTCCGGAAAAAGCAGAACCCACCGCCAGCCGCTTGATCGCGATCAAGTCCGACTTGTTGTCCCTGACTGACTATTTCCTGCTGAATGGTCCAGGGAGACCGACATGTCAGGCAAGGTTCTTCTCACGCCCACTGAACTCGCCAGCCTCATCAGCAAGGAAGCCGTCGTTCTGATCGACACACGCGATCCGGCACAGTACGCGGAAGGACACATTCCCGGCGCCGTGAATATCCGCGAGGTCTTCACGCATCTGGCGACCACATCGACGGGAGGGCTGGCGGGGCTGCGCAGCACGTTTGCGGAGGCGTTCGGGAACGCAGGCCTTTCCGGCAAACAGACGGCAGTTGTCTACGAACAGTCGATGGAAACGGGTTTCGGCCAGTCGTGCCGGGGCTATGTGCTGTTGCGCTACCTCGGCTATCCGAAGATTCGCGTGTTGCATGGCGGGTTCGCCGCCTGGCGAGGTGCGGGCCTACCGATTTCAGCCGACGCCGCCACGCCACGCCCGGCCAAGTTCCCCTCATCCGACGCCGGCAAGGACATTCTGATCGGCCTCCGCCAGATGAAAACGGCCGTCGCCGACAAGAAAATCATCAAGCTGGACGTGCGCGATGTCGACGAATGGATCGGCGAAAGCTCCTCGCCGTATGGAAAGGACTATTGTCCACGCAAGGGACGGATCCCGGACGCTGTGTGGATCGAATGGTACCGGATGATGAAGCCCACGCCGGCGGGCCAGAGGTTCAAGTCGCCGGATGAAATCCTGGCGGAGTGCGCGACGGTCGGGATTACGCCGGATACGCCGGTTGTCGTCTATTGCTTCAAGGGCGCGCGGGCCTCCAATACCTTCGTAGCGCTGGAGGAAGCCGGTATCAGGAATGTAAAAATCTACTTCGGTTCCTGGAATGAATGGTCACGGGACTCATCGCTGCCGATCGACAGCGGCAAGCCTTATGCGTTGAGCAAGCGCACGCTGCCGGTCGTACGCAAACGCCCGGGGGCGCTTGCGGTCACAGCCCCGCGCGCTCGCTCCGGCCGAACGCGGTAGCTCCAGCTGTCATCGAATGTGTCCTGACTCATCGAGCCGCACCGTATCGCCGGCCGCGTAGCCGCCGCCACCTGCAGCGCGACACTCGCTAAGGTTGCCGTTCTCGTGGAGGCGGATGTCCGCAAGTGGACTCGCCGCGCAAAGTATGGCGCCGACCATCGTATCCTTCGGCGGATAGAAGGATTTCAGGCGACCATTCGGATAGAATGAAGTTTGGGTCCCTTTGGGGCCGCCGGCGCCGGTGCAAACATATCCCTGGCACGCCTCGTCGTGGGCAAAAGCGACGATCAGGCCGTCAGCTCGGGGCATCACCCACGTTCCTGCGGGAAATTCGAAATGCTCGGTCCTGAAAGGCTCAGCCAGAAAGCAGGCGCGGAGGGACCAGTCCGGATTGAAGTGCGCCCAGCCTCCCTTCCGGCAGGTGAAGCCATTCGCCGGCGCATCCCGCGCAAGCATGCCGATGTGCAATCCGGATGATGGTTCTGTGCGATACTGAGAGAAGGCGTAACCTCCTCTCGTGACGTTGGCCTCCCATTCAAAGCAACCGCCAGTCGCCATGGCCAGGGCCGCCGCCACAACTTTGCGGAGGAATGTACGGATCCTGAGCATGGCCGTTGTCTCGACGAAACGCGGATGACTGTCGGACGATCCTTGCCTTGCGCTGGAAGCGATTGACCAGGATCAAGACTGTCGGGCAGGACGCTTCACAATCCCGCGGTTTCTTCGAGCCCCAGCACGATGTTGAGGTTCTGCACGGCAGCCCCTGACGCGCCCTTGCCGAGATTGTCGAGCACGGCGACCAGCCGCGCCTGCTGCGCCTGTTCGTTGCCGAAGACGTACAGGCGGAGGTTGTTGGTATTGTTGAGCGCTTCGGGATCCAGCTCGGGAACATAACCGCCGGCGCCGGCTCGCGCCTTCTGCAGGGGAAGCGTTTCCTCTTCGGTCGCCACGCTGACGAATTTTTCACCCTGGTAGAAATCGGCGAGAACGTCGCGCAGGACAGCCGCCTTCGGGGCGCCGGGAAGCGCCCATAGCTGCAGCGGCACCTCGACGATCATGCCCTGGGCATAGCGGCCGACGGACGGAGCGAAGACCGGCGCATGCATGAGCCCCGCATACTTTGTCATCTCGGGCACGTGCTTATGCGCCAGCGTGAGGCCATAAATGCGAACGTCGTCCCGGGTCGTTTCACTCGGCTGGCTTTCGAACTCCTCGATCAGGCTCTTGCCGCCCCCGCTGTAGCCGGAGACGGCGTTGACGGTGACGGGGAAGTCTTTCGGGATGATGCCCTCCGCAACTAGCGGCGAGACCAGCGCGATGAAGCCGGTCGGATAGCATCCCGGGTTCGAGATACGGTTCGAGCGCGCGATCATCACGCGATGACCGTCGACCATTTCAGGGAAGCCGTAGACCCAGTTGGGATCGACACGGTGCGCGGTCGAAGCGTCGATGATTCTGGTGCGGTTGTTGCTGACGAGGCTGACCGCTTCCTTCGCTGCATCGTCCGGCAGGCAGAGGATGACGGCGTCGGACGAGTTGAGCAGTTCCGCGCGCGCAGCAGGGTCCTTGCGCTTGTCGGGATCGATCGAGACGACCTGCAGGTCGCGGCGGCCCTGCAGCCGCGCGCGGATCTGGAGCCCGGTGGTGCCGGCTTCGCCGTCGATGAAGACTTTCGGACCCATGGATCAGACCCTGAATTGATTGGGACCAAAGAAAAAGGGCGCTTCGGTTGTCCGAAGCGCCCCTCGAAATAGCGGATCGAGGCGTCCTAGCGCTTCGAGAACTGGAAGGAGCGTCGTGCTTTCGCGCGGCCGTACTTCTTGCGCTCCACGGCGCGCGGGTCGCGCGTGAGGAACTTGCCGGGGCGCATCGCGGGGCGCAGTTCCGGCTCGAAGTTGACGAGGGCGCGGGCGATGCCGTGACGCACGGCGCCGGCCTGGCCGGTGAGGCCTGAACCGGTGACGGTGCACTCGACGTCGATCTCGGTCTCGCGCTTGGCGGCTTCAAGCGGCTGCTTGATCATCAGGCGCAGCACAGGACGGGCGAAGTACTGCTCCTGGTCCTTGCCATTGACGGTGATCTTGCCGGTGCCGCGCTTGATCCAGACGCGGGCGGTGGCGGTCTTGCGCCGGCCGGTGCCATAGGCGCGGCCCTGCTTGTCGATTTTCGGGGTGGCGGGAGCCTGCGCGGGGGCGGCCTTCACGCCGAGGTCTTTCAGATTGCCAAGGGAGTCGACGGCTTCAGCCATGATCAGGCGACTTTCACGTTCTTGGAATTCATCTTCTTGAAGTCGACGACTTCAGGGTTCTGCGCGGCGTGCGGATGATCCGCGCCGCCATAGACGCGGAGCTTGGCGAACTGCTTGCGCGACAGCGGGCTTTCGCCTGGCATCATGCGCTTCACCGCGAGCTCGACCACGCGCTCGGGGAATTTCGAGGCGAGGATCTTCTGCGGCGTGGTGGTCTTGATGCCGCCCGGATGGCCGGTGTGGCGGTGATATTCCTTGCGAGTCATCTTGCGGCCGGTCAGTGCGACCTTGCCGGCGTTGATGATGACGACATGGTCGCCCAGGTCGACATGGGGGGTGTAGTCGGCGCGGTGCTTGCCGCGGAGACGCTTGGCGACATAGGACGCGAGGCGGCCGACGATGGCGCCCTCAGCGTCGATGATCACCCACTTGTTCACGGCCTCGGCCGGTTTTGCGGAATAGGTTTGCATCGCTCCCGTACGGAGCCTTTCTCGGACAGGGTTTTAGTAAAATCGAACGCGTGCAGCTATAGCCGGGGCCGGGGTTTGTCAACCTGAGCCGGCTGGCGGCCCCCCAGGGACGAAATGGGCTGAAAACCGGCCATTTGGCCTAGCTTCCGCCACCCCCGCCATCGCAGGAACCGCCTCCCCCGCCATCGCCGGTGCTGCAATGCCCGCCATCGTCGAAAGAGGCTGACGTAGCGAGAAAAGCGGCTTCCGATCCGCTGGAGCGCCGCCGGTTCGGTCGGCCGGCGCCAGCAAATCCGACGGTTATCACGAGGACGCCGCCCAGGAGGCCTATGGCGAGGATCAGTCCCAGGACCAAGTCTGACAGGACCAAGTCTGAAGACATGGAGCTTTCCTACCACGGAGCGGCCAGCAGCCCTATCAGCCGGGCTCCATGCTGAGTGTGACGCCGCTGCAC
>DATBNA010000273.1:0-9433 GCA_036554545.1 Hyphomonadaceae bacterium | reverse complement strand
ACTCTGTACTCTGCACCGGGCGCTCGCTTAGCATGCCCTCGTTGCTTAACTAACCACATAGCCTCAAGGAGACCGCGTTGGACCTGAAGCTCGAAGGCAAGAAGGCGATCGTCAGCGGCGGCAGCCGCGGCATCGGCAAGGCGATAGCGTTCCAGCTGGCGCGCGAGGGCTGTGACGTTGCGATCGGCGCCCGCACGGACGGGCCGTTGCAGGAGACCGTTGCCGAGATCGGCAAAGCGACCGGCCGCAAGGTGTTCGGGTTTACGGTGAACACGCTGGACGTCGGCTCGATCAAGGCGTTCGTCAAGCAGAGCGCGGACGCCATGGGCGGCGCCGACATCGTCATCAACAGCGCCGCGCGTGTCGGTGGCGCCGCCGGCGACCACGGTGGAGCGCGTCAACCAGCAGGTCGTGTTCATCGAGGCCAACCGCAAGCGCGGCCTGCTGACCGAGCTGTTCGCGGATGCGACGTTCAGCCGGGTGCTGGTGTTCACGCGGACCAAGCGCGGCGCCGACCAGGTAGCCCGCATTCTCGAGGGCGGGGGCGTCAACGCCTCGGCCATCCACGGCAACAAGAGCCAGAACCAGCGCGAGCGGGCGCTGGCCGCGTTCAAGGCAGGCGAAGTGCGGGCGCTGGTGGCGACCGACATCGCGGCGCGTGGCATCGATATCTCCAGCGTAACCCATGTCGTGCAGTACGAGCTGCCGGATGTGCCCGAGCAGTATGTCCATCGCATCGGCCGTACGGCGCGGGCGGGGGCGGATGGCTCGGCGGTGGCGTTTTGCGCCGAGGACGAACGGTCGCTGCTGCGCGACATCGAGAAGGTGACGCGGCAGAAGATCCCGAGCATCGACCGGCGCAATGATCCGGCGCTGGCGCAGCTGTCGCTGAACGCAAACATCGAGGCGAAACGCGGCGCGCGCGCCGAACCGCGGGGCGAGCCGCAGCCTCACCGGCAGCAGAAGCATCGCCGGCCGGAGCATGTGCGGAATGGCGGGCGCAACGAGGCGCGCGGTGAGCAGCGTCATCGTGCGGAGGCGCCGGAGCGTGTCCAGCACGAACAGCGCGGGCAGGGCGATGGACGCTCGCGCGGCCGGCGCGGCAAGGGCGGATCGCCCGGCTGGTCCGGCGTCGCCAAGCCGAACGGACATTCGCACAAGCCGCAAGGCGACAAGAACCGCGGCCAGAAATCGGCGAACCATCGCAAGGGACAGAACCGGCCTCAGCAGGCCGCGCGCGGCGATGTCATGAAGGTGGCGGCTGGTCCCTCCGGTCCTGTGACGCCGGCCGACGCGTTGATGAAGCACCTGTCGTCGACCAATCCGTGGTCCAAGGCGTGAGGCGGGGTTAATCCGCACGACATCTGCAGTTCATGAAAAGCAATCGCCGCCGCCTTTGCAGGCGGCGGCGACGCTTCCATTCCCGGCGGGGGGACGTGGGGGGACTAGATCGCCGGGAAGCGGAACCTTTATCCCAGATCACTCTTCAGCGGGGAAAGTACGGATGAGTCCGCGAGCGGTTCCGGGAACTTCCATGATTTGGGTTCGCCTCCTGCGGATTCCAAGAGGCTCAGGTGTTTCCCTAATTGCGCCTTACATGCGCCGCCGCGTTCGGGCATAGGTGGGGCGGATGAGCCTGTGGACCCAACTCGCTGACGCAGGGCAGAGCGCCTATGCGGACCGTGATGAAACGGGACGCGAGCTGGCTGCGCCGCCGTGCGGGCCGGATCCGAACGACGTTGAATTCACGGCGGCGATCGTAGGCCTGGGCGCGAAGCTGGCCAAGGCGGACGGGCTCGTAACCATCGACGAGGTCGCGGCGTTTTCGCGGGTGTTCAGATCAGCGCCGGGCGATGAGGCTGCGATGCGCCGTGTCTTTGACATCGCGCGGCAGACGGTCCGCGGCTACGAGGGTTATGCCAAGCGGATCGCGAAACGGTACCGCGATCGGCCCTGCCTGCTGGAAGGCGTGCTCGACGGCCTGTTCCAGATCGCCGGGGCGGACGGGGCTATCACCGGCGAGGAGCTTGGGTATTTGAAGAGCGTGTCAGACTCTTTCGGTTTTAGTGATGACCGCTTCCGCCGCATCAAGGCCAGCCATCTCGGGCCGGACGCGGACGATCCCTATCTGGTGCTCGGGGTGCCGCACGAAGCGGCGTTCGAGGACGTTCGCGCCGCCTATCGCCGGCTGATGCGGGAGAATCATCCCGACACCGTCACGACCACGAAGTCTGCGCCCCGCGAGTACGAGCCGGTGGCCCATGACAAGGCTGCGGCGATAACCACGGCCTATGCGCGTATCCGCGCAGAGCGCGGTTTTCTCACTCGCGCCGATTGACTTTTGGGTCGCCGGACGCACCTTTTCAGGTGCTAGGAGTCCCCCCATGACCGAAACCCTTGGCAGCCATGACATCGGCGCCCGCCTTCAACTGGCGCTGCGGCAGCTTGGCGGCTTCCTGGGCAGGGTAGGGTTCGGTCTTTTCCTTCTTGCAGCGGCAGTCGCCGCTCTCGTTGCCACGACTTTCATCGGCATTCTGCTCGCCTTCGCCGCGGTGTTCCTGACGATTGCGCATAGCTTTGGCCGCAAGTCTCGCAGGCAGGAAGACGCGGATACCCTTGAAGCCCGGCGCACGGCCGATGGCTGGGTGATCGAAGGCTAGTTTCCCGACAGAGACATCACTTGCCTTACGCGCGTCGCCGGCGCAGACGTCACGCATTCGTGAGTCTTCCATTCGAATCCGTAAGGTTCGGGCCGGTAAGGTCGGCTGGGGATGAAACCTTCGGACTTCGCCCTCCTTGTCGCCGTATGCCTGATGTGGGCGCTCAATCTCGTCATCACCCGCTGGACGGTGACGGAGGGCGAGGTGACGCCGCTGTTCTTTGCAGCGGTGAGGGTGGGACTGGTGGCAGTTGTGCTGTCGCCTTTCCTGCTGCCGGCGCCGCGGCAGATGGGGCGGCTGTTCCTCATCGCCATGGGAATGGCGGGCGTCCATTTCGGCCTCCTGTTCACCGGCCTCGCGCTGGCGGGGGCCGGCGTCGCCGGCGTGATCGGACAGCTCGGCGTGCCGTTCACGACGATCCTGTCGATCATGTTCCTTGGCGAGAAAATCGGCGTCTATCGCGCAGCGGGCATCGCGCTGAGCTTTATTGGCGTGATGATCATCGTGCTCAATCCTGACGGGTTCTCGCTGACCGTGGGCGTGAGCTATCTCACGGGCGCTGCCTTCGTCGGCGCCGCGGCGAACATCCTGATGAAGCAGATCGAGCCGATGCCGGCCATGCGGCTGCAGGCCTGGATTGGACTGTTCTCCGTCCTTCCGCTGCTGGCGATGTCGCTGGCCTGGGAGACGAACCAGTGGGCGGGCTATGTCTCAGGCGACTGGCGGATCTATGCAGCGACCGTGTTCGCAGTGGCAGGGGTATCGATCTTCGCGCATGGCAATTTCTACCGGTTGCTGAAGCGCTATGAGGTGACGCTGGTCTCGCCGCTTACCCTGATGACGCCGGTCATGGGAGTGATTCTCGGGGTCGTCTTTCTCAATGAGCCGCTGACGCCGAACCTCGTGATCGGGGCGGTGATCGCCATAGCAGGCGTTGCAATCATCGGCGTGAGGCGCAACCGGCGCTTCCCCGAAGCCGCGGTTGGCGACAAGATCGGCCAATGAGTCTCAGCATCGTCCCGGCCCCCAGCCCCAATTTCGACGAACGGATGTTTCCGCTCGACATGCTGGTCCTGCACTATACCGGCATGAAGGACGGACCGTCGGCGCTGGCGCGGATGCGCGATCCGGCCAGCAAGGTGTCGGCCCACTACATGGTCGAGGAAGACGGCACGGTCTTTTCGCTGGTGGCCGAGGACAAGCGCGCCTGGCAGGCGGGGCGAAGCTGGTGGCAGGGCCACGAAGATCTCAACTCGCGCTCGATCGGCATCGAGATCGTGAATGGCGGCCATGAATATGGGTTGCCGCCGTTTCCGGACCTGCAGATCGACGTCGTGATAGAGCTGTGCCGGGGGATCCTCTCGCGCTGGCCGATTCCACAAACACGGATCGTCGCACATTCCGACATCGCGCCGGAGCGCAAGGAAGATCCGGGCGAGCGATTCCCGTGGAAGCGCCTGGCTGACTCAGGGATAGGCCTGTGGCCGGCGGAGAAGCCGCCGGTCGAACCATGGATGATGCACGGCGCCGCGATGGGCGACCTCGGCATCACGGTCGACGGGTTGCGCGAGGCGCTCGCCACTATTGGCTACAAGGTTGAACGCACTGGAGAGTTTGACAACGCACTTGCAGCAGTGGTGCGCGCATTCCAGCGACGCTGGCGGCCAGCGCGCGTAAGCGGGCAGGGCGACGTCGAGACTGTGGCGCTAGCGCACGCTGTTGCTGCGTTGTCACGCGCCGTCGTGTAACGGCGATGCGACCAAAACGCTAATTCCGCGTTTACCCCTGTAGCCTCATGATTCGCGGAGGTTGCACGGAGTCTGCCATGACGTCGTCAACGTCGGGGCTTCATCGTCTGATCTACCTTTCCTCAGCCGTCGGCGTGCTGAGGGCTGACGAACTCGACCGCATCCTTCTCAGATCAAAAGCATCCAACAGCGGGGCCGGGATAACCGGGCTCCTGCTTTTTCACGAAGGCTCGTTCCTTCAGATGATCGAAGGGCCGGCGGCGGGGGTGACGTCGCTGTTGCAGAAGATCCGGCGCGACCGCCGCCATTCCGGCCTCATCATGCTGCAGTCCGGACCGTGCGCCGCGCGCATCTTCCCCGATTCTCCGCTGCACTATGTTGCACCCCGCAATCTTACGGCGGGTGAGAAGCAGGCGTTTGCCGACCTGCGCCACGCCGTGCACGCGCGGCCGATGCTGGGCTTGCTAGGTCCACATACCGATCTCGACCTTGCGGCCCTGCTCGATTCCTTCCGCGTCGTCCGTCCGGCCTGAGCCGGTTCACCCACGTCTCAGATGACAGCAATGGGCCCGCCGTAGCCGGGACGCACCGTAACCGGCCGTGTGAAGGCCGGAACGCCCACGACATCGATCGAGAAGGGTGCAAGCGATCTCACGGCGAAATCCACATTCGCTGTCTCACCCGGACGGATGCGAAGGATGCGGGTAGGCCCGACCCACACGACGCGCACCGTCGGCGTGTCGTTGGCAATGCTGATACGCACGCACTCGTCTTCGTGCAGCGCCAGTATGTCAGCGGTCTCCTTCCAGACCTCTCCAGCATAAGCCCAGATCTGAGTGGTGAAGCCGTTGGAGATCCGCATCTGCAGCTCTCGGTCGAGTTCGTCGTCTTCGAACTCGAGCGGCTCGGCGTGAGCAGGCGTAATGCCAACGCTGGCGAGAATCGCAGTGGCGATCGCCGCGACCATGCTTTCGTCTCCAGCTGGCATGCCGGCCCCCCTGTTTCCTACAGCACTGTTCCGCGATGCGCGCGCCCGATCGCGCAAGGCGGAGACTCGGACCACGCAAGCGATGTCGTCAAGCTGCTGAGATTCCCGAGACCGGTCGATTAAGGAGTCGCAGTGTTCTTATCGCAACAGCGCCGACAACCATCATTGCACGATCGAGACACTCTTCGCGCAACAGGATTTCCGCAAAGCGGCGCGAAGACGCTCAGGCGGCCCTCACGCGGGCGTCGGCCTTGTCCCTAACCATCGCGAGGCGGGAGAAGGCGGGCTGGCCGACGACAGCAATTGCGAACTCGACGCCGCGGCGGCTGACAACATCGATCGAGCCACTCTGACCTGCGGAAAGGCGCAACATGCGCCCATCGCCGACGGTGATGACGCGCACGCCCAGTGTGTCGTTGGCGACGGTGATCCGTACAACCTCGTCATCAACAAACGAAAGCGTTTCGCGCGTTTCGCGGATGACGCGGCCGTCGATCACCCAGGTCTGGCGAGTGAAGCCGTCCGAAACCGACATGATCAGTTCGCGATCGACGAAGGCGTTGCGCGTGAGGGGTTGGACGTTCGACGGCAGGATGCCGACGGCGGCGAGCAGCGCCGCTCCGTTCTGCTGGACGATGGAAGACTCAAGCTGGTTCATCCGTCCCTCCTGGCATGCTGGCCGGCGCGCAGCGCGACGCCCGACTCGCCGCTGTTGCAGGCAGAAGGCTCGGGTGAGTGCGTGCGGCGGTCAACGCGACAGATAACGACCTGGCGTCTCCGGCTGCTCCCTGTGACCTCCGAGCACTAACACTGGCTAAGGCTTGTTTCCCAGATAGGCCGCAATTTCGCGTACCTGCTGAGGCGGGAGGTCGAGCGCCATCATCTTCATTTTTCCCGCGTCGAGCTGGGAGACGATGTAGGAGGGCGTCATGCGCGACAGCGCAAAGCGGTTGGGGGCGCCAAGCTTCGGCGGATCGTGACAGCTTGCGCAGTACGCGCTGAAACCTTCCTGGCCGCGAGCGAGCGCTTCGCGATCGGTGATGGCCGGCTCAAGCGTCGCGCATGCCGGCGCTGCGAGCACGAGGACAGCGATGACGAGGCGGCGCATCGGAACCTCTCGGAGCCGAACAAACGCTGGCGTTCGGGGCGCCGCCTGTCACTTGGTAGAAACCCGGCCTTAGTTGGCCTTCACTTCCGGCAGGTCGCCAGATGCGGGCAGCGTCTTCTTCGTCAGGAAGACAGCGATGTCGCGCTTTTCCGCATCGGTGATGCCGGCGACGGCGCCAGCCATCATCGCCGACGGCTTGGTAAGCACGTCGATGATCTTCTGCGGTTCGAGCTTGGTGAGCGCTTCGGTGAGCGGCGCGTTAGCGAGGCCCGAGGCGTGGCACATATTGCACTTCGCCTGATAGAGCGCTTCGCCGTTGGCCACGTCGGGTTCGGCGAACGCCGCGGGGGCGATAAGTAGGCCCAGGCCGAGGACCATTGCGCCAAATTTTGTGGCGTTAGGCGTTTTCATTCAAACCCTCCAGTTGACGCGACGCCGGTTTTTAGTCGGCGGAAGCTGAACAGGCCATGACAAACCGCAGTTAATGTGCGCCTGCGGCGCCATTGCTTCAGTCGTGCGCATCAGCCTAGGCGCACAAAACGGGCTGAATCACTCAATCCGTCGCACATTATTGTCAAATCCGGCGGCTTGCCGGGAGAGGCACGGCCGGGCCGCCTTTCTTTCGAGGCGGTAGCTTCTTCCGGCGCAGGGCGGGGCCTTGCCGCTCTAATCCGCTCCCGGCGTGCGGTCGACGCCGCATTCGCGCGGCGATGGGGAGATCGACCGCCTTCGCTCACCGCGTTGGGGCTGGCTCGGCCTGGTAGACAGCAGTCGGTTGGAACAGCTCGACGACATTGCCAGACGGGTCGTCGAGCAGGATCTGGTTGCCGCCTAGTCCAACGATGATGTCGTTGCGAAAGCGGGCGCCTTCCTTGCGAAGCCTGTCCACTTCACCCTTCAGGTCTGGCGTGTCGAGAACCAGGCGATTCCAGCCGCCGGGCGCCGGCTTTTCGCCGCTCGGCATCGGCTGCGAGGCGCCGCCGGGTCCCGTTGTCGGGCTGAGGAGGAGCTGGACGCCGCTGCGCGACAGCGCGGCAAAGTAGGGCCCGGACTGTGCATCGAGCTTGAAGCCGAGCTTGCCTGTATAGAAGGCCACCGCTGCCGGGACATCGTTGACGATGTAGCGGACCCTTACCTGCATGGAGCTGTTCTCCGTGATTTGTGCCGCCGCGGCCGGCGCTCCGGCAATAAGCACCAGCGCCAGCGCGAGCATCTTCAGTCTGTTCATGCCAACTCCCCGCGCCTGCATGGGCCCTCCTGTCACATCGGCTTGACGCCATTCGTCACCCTGATGACGGATCAGGCCGAAGGAATGTGACCGATGGGCGAAAAAGAAATCCTCGCGCAGCGTTTCGAGGCCAACCGCGTGCATCTGCGGTCGGTGGCCTATCGCATGCTCGGTTCGCAGGGCGAGGCGGATGACGCGGTCCAGGAGGCATGGCTGCGCCTCGCGCGCGCTGATGCATCTGGCGTGGACAATCTGAGAGCTTGGCTGACAACGGTGGTGGCGCGCGTGTGCCTGGACATCCTGCGCGCCCGCAGGACAAGACGCGAAGACCCGATCGACAAGGCGGACGCGGTCGCGGCCAGGTACAATGCAGAGCACGAAATGGAGCTGGCGGATTCCATCGGTATCGCCATGCTGGTCGTGCTGGAGAATCTGTCGCCGGCAGCGCGGGTGGCCTTCGTGCTGCACGACATGTTCAACCTGCCGTTCGACGACATCGCGCCGATCGTCAACCGCACGGCGGCGACGGCGCGGCAACTGGTGAGGCGGGCTCGTCAGAAGGTGCATGGCGCGCCGGTGAACCAGGAAGCCGATCGCGCGCGGCAGCGCGAAGTCGTCGGCGCGTTTCTGGCGGCCTCGCGTGACGGCGATTTCTCGGCGCTGCTTGCCGTCCTCGATCCGGACGTGGTGCTGCGGGCGGATGCATCGGCGGTTGCCGCGAGCCTTGCCCGTGCGGGGGAAGGCGATCCCATCCTGGCGCCGGAAATTCACGGCCGGGAGCAGGTGGCGAACACGTTCAAGAGAAGCCTGAAAATGGCGCAGCTGGCGCTGGTCGAAGGCGATGTCGGCCTGGTGTTCGCTTTTGGCGGCCGGCCAAGGGCTGTAATCGATGTCGTGGTCGAGGACCGGCGAATCGTCGAGATCTGCATGATCGCGGATCCCGACAGCGTCGCGGAGCTCGCGCTGGAAATCTGAGATGCCCGGGGGCGCGGAAATGTGGTATAATTATAAATCGATCAGGCGGCCGGGCGACCGCTGGCGAGCCATTCCTTCGGGGATGGCGTGCTGGAGGAAAGTCCGGGCTCCACGATGGCAAGGCGGCGGGTAACGCCCGCCCGGCGAACTGGCCATTCCTCGAACGGGATGGTTGGCAAGCCGAGGGATAGCGCCACAGAAAGCAAACCGCCGATCCCGGTTCGCCGGGAGGCAAGGGTGAAAGGGTGCGGTAAGAGCGCACCGCGTTCCTGGAAACAGGGACGGCATGGCAAGCCCCGCCTGGAGCAAGACCGAATAGGGACGGGCGCCCCGCAAGGGGCAGGCGCGCCATAGCGCTCCGTCCGGGTTGGTCGCGCGAGGCGATCCGCGAGGGTCGTCCCAGAGGAATGGTCGCCTATCCGCCGAACTCCATCCGGAGCCGGCGGTGGACAGAACCCGGCTTACAGGCCGCCTGATCGATCTTTGCTCCGCTTTCCTGTGAACAGGTCGAAGCGGAGTTCTCCACGCCTTAGTGTCCAGTGAATCCAGATCGAATCTGGAAGCTGCTCACATGGAGCAAACGACTTATCCACACGGGGACCTGAGTGACTCACCGATCTACTTGGTTTGTTCCAGAAATCGGGCTCCAAATGGTTAACGAGGACCTAACGTCCCGTTGTTTCCCATATCTGCCCATGTTATCCCCTCACACTCCACGGTGTGGGG
>DATBNA010000010.1:0-6119 GCA_036554545.1 Hyphomonadaceae bacterium | reverse complement strand
GCCCAAAATGAATCGGGCCCGCGGATCAT
This sequence comes from Hyphomonadaceae bacterium, assembly GCA_036554545.1. Lineage (GTDB taxonomy): Bacteria > Pseudomonadota > Alphaproteobacteria > Caulobacterales > Hyphomonadaceae > UBA7672. The sequence goes on along the minus strand of DATBNA010000010.1, from coordinate 6,090 downwards.
TACGCGGGCCCGCTTCCCGTCTGGGACCCGGCGCGAGGCCTTGAGGGGCATCGCAGCTCTCAAGCGCCGGAAGACGAGGTCCGAATTCTCAGGCGGCCATACGATCCAGTTCGCTGCCATTGGCGAAGACCGGGTCGAGGCCGGCTTCGAGGTCGGCGGCCTGCGCGCGGCGCTTGCCGATGTCCGAGCAGCGCCGGATGAACACCGCTGTAGCCCCATACCGGCGGGCCTCGCGCCAGCGCCAGAAGGCGCCGATGTCGCCGGTAACTCCACCCTGATCGCCTACGCGGATCACCCGCCAGGCCTTGCCTTCAGGCGCGGCGAACAGGACGACGCCGGCTATCCGCGCCCAGTCCTGGTCCATGCCCATACGCTCGAACTGATAGGATTCCCCGCTAACTCCGCAGAAGTTGGCTGCCCCGCTCATTGTTCACGCTCCGTTCTTGTCGGATTGTTATATTCCCTTTTTGTTCCACCGCAAGCCCCTGAGGCGAGGAAATTTTTTGAAAGTTCGCCCGGCGGGCGAGTTAACCAAATTCTGGCCCGCCAGCCTTGCCTCTCTGGGCGATTGCGCTCACGCGGAAACGAAGAGGAGCCCGCCCGATGAGCTTTGCCATCCGCACGCTGCAGCCAGCCGACCGGCCGCGGTGGGGCGCGCTTTGGCAGGGTTATCTCGATTTCTACGAAACGGCTGTGCCGGCTGACGTGACTGAGCTTACCTGGCGCCGGCTGATGGATCCCGAAGCGCCCATCCTCGGGTTCTGTGCCGCACGTCCGGACGGGGACCTGCTCGGGATCGTCCACTATCTCTTCCATCCGGTGACCTGGGCGGCCGGTCCACGGTGCTATCTCGAGGACCTGTTCACCGCCCCTGACGCGCGGGGGAAAGGCGTCGGGCGAGCGTTGATCGAGGCGGTGTATGCCGCGGCGGACTCCCGTGGCGCCGATCAGGTCTACTGGCTCACCGCATCAACCAACGCGACAGCGCGCAAGCTCTACGACCAGGTCGCCACGGCCACGCCGTTCATAAAGTACCGCCGCTAGTGCGCCCCCCGCCGGCGATCCAGTGCCGACCTGTTTACCATCTTGTTGCTGGCGCACCGCTTGCACTCATCGTCGCCCGTGCTCGACCTGGTCAGATCAGCCGCCTCCGTTGGTGAGAGAAGCCGCATCACGGTGTGGGCGCCGGCGCTGTTGCTAGCCCTCGCTGTCGGCTCGCTCCTGGCGTTTGCGGCTTCCAGCGCTCCGACACGCGGTCTCTGGTTCGACGAATACGCCACGCTCTACTTTGCAGATCCCGCGACGCCACCTGCGGCGCTTCTCGCCGACACACACCCACCCCTTTACTATCTGCTCGTCCGCGCAGCCCAGTCTCTGGGACTGTCCGAGCAGTCGGCAATGTGGGCGGCGAATGGCATGGCGATCGTGGGCTTCTGCTTGCTCGCTTTTGCCCTCCTGGCGCGCGCAGGGCGGCCACGCTTTGCGCTAGTCGCGATTGCAGCAGCGCTCGCTTCGCCCGCCGCCCTGACCTATGCACTTGAAGGGCGCAACTATTCGATGGCGCAGTTTGCCTGCCTCGCCCTGACGGCGGCCGCACTGGCCCGTGAAAAGAAGCCCCTGACGCGCGCCGACATCTTGCTGCCTGTGCTCGCCGTGCTTGGCGCAGCCGCCCATCTGTACGGCGCTCTCTTCGCCGGCGCCTTTGGCGCGGCCTTGACCGTGGTGGCGTTTGCGCAAAAGCGTCAGCCTGACCTGATCCGCGGCCTGATCATCGGCGCCAGCGCCAGCGTGGCGGTCATCATCTGGCTTGCGATTGCCGCCCCGGTGATTTTCGGCGAGCGAAACCTGGTCGAATGGATTCCCAACACGCTCTCCTACACCGTCGGGCAGTTCTGGTTCTTCAACAAGACACTCAGCGGCTTCGGACCGAACGTTGTGTTTCTGGTCACCGGTCTTCTGCTCTGTCTCTGGCTACGCACATCTCGTCCCGCGGCCGCGCTGCTTGCCCTCACCGCGGCAGTCTTCTTCACACTGCCGGTAATCGCCTCGGTCTTCGTACCGATGCTGCACGGCCGCTACCTTGCGATCGCCGCGCCTGCACTCGTCATGCTTGCCCTTCACACCGCGTTCCGTGCGGCTGATCCGGCGGCAGCCACCCAGCCGCGCGTGCGCGCAGGCGCCGTCGTCGCGTTTTCGCTGTTTGCGCTGATTGCTGCTGTCTTTGCGCCCAACGCCGCTGCGCGCTTCAACGCGGAGAACCGCTATCCCTGGCAAGGCGAAGAGGTACGGGCGCTGCTCGGCAATTGCGACGCGCCACGTCTGCGCGTCTGGAGTCCGGACCTGCCCAAGGTCGGCGATGTCGACCAGCAGGCGCTTTATCTTGCAAGCTATCGGCGGGCGCTGGGGCGCAATGACGTTGTCCTCGAGCCCAGTACTGGCGCCGTCCGGGATATCGCCGACTATCCGTGCGACCTGATTGCCTGGGGCGAGCACACGACGACGTTCGGCCTTGAAAAAGCAGACGAGGCAGCGCTGCTGGCAGAGCTCAGGCTGAAGAACGCCACTGCAGCGCCTCTTTCGATAGTCCTGCATGACGTCGGCTTCGTCTTGATGCGGGCTCATCCAGAACAGAATTGACCGTGGCGTAAGTTCCAGCAGCGCGTGCAAACGTTAAACAACTTGTAGTTGCTTTCCGGCGCGCTGTCGCGTTACCTCATCCGCATGCGGCGTCTTGGGCCGCCAGAATGGTTGGGGAAAAGCCATGATCCACGCTGTCAGCGCGGTGAACCAGCATCTCTATGCGCGGCAACTGGACCGCATGTTTCGCATGCGGCACGCATTCTATGTCGAGGGACATGGCTGGGCGGACCTGAAGTCAACGGACGGACTCGAAGTCGACGAGTTCGATGACGAGAACGCGGTCTACCTGATGAGCGTGGATCCGTTCGGCGATGTCGCCGCGGCGGTCCGGCTCAATCCCACGACGGGCCCCACCCTGCTCGGCAAGTTTGCCGATCACTCGGATGAGGATCTGCCGAAGCTGAATACCGTGTGGGACATCTCGCGCTGGATCGCCGCGCCCGAGCACCGCCGCGCGAGCAATCCGCGCTGGCCGAGCAACCACCAGCGTGAACTCATGGTCGGCATCCTCGAATTCTGCCAGTCGCGTGGGCTGACGCACCTTACGATGCTGGCGGAGCTGAGGCTGGCCGAACGGATTCTGGCCTATGGCTGGCCGCTGCGATATCTCGGAATGCCCCGCGAATACGAAAGCGGGAAAGGCATAGCGGTCGCCGCCGAGATCGAGGTGGGCCATCACGTGCTGGCGCTGACGCGCGCGAAGACCGGCATCCTCGGGCCGATACTCGTTGAAATCGATCCCTCGAAGCTGCCCGCGCCGGCGATACCGCAGCCCGGCCCCTCGGAAACACTACGCGATATTGTCGCCGACATCGGGACGGCCCGTGTGCGGGCCCTCGTCAAGGCGCTGGCCGACGATCTGGCAGGCAGCGCGCCGGAGGAGCGTCCACAAGCGATCGAATTGCTGGCCGGCCTGAGCCGCCTCGTTGAGATGGCAGGCGTCAGCCTCAATACGGCTGGCGGGGGCAGTACGGCCGGGCCGCCGGGCGCTGACTGCCCCTCGCCCAACCTCTCGCCTTGGTAGCGCAGAAAAGGAAACAGCCCGGCGGATCGCGCCGGGCTGCCCCTTCAGTCTGAATACGGCCGGACGTCTTAGCGGCCGATCGTGATCTGCACTTCCGCACGGCGGTTCAGCGGCTCGCGCACGCCGTCTGCCGTCGGTTTGGCCTGGTCGTTCTCGCCGCGAGCGCGCGTGGTGATCGCGGACTCTGGGACGCCGCCGGCGACGAGCGCCTGCTTGACGACATCCGCGCGACGGGCCGACAGCCGGTCGTTGTAGGCCGCGCCACCCGAGGAGTCGGTGTAGCCGGAAACCGAGGTGACGGTGACCGTGCAACCACCAGTGCGTGCGCGGTTGAGCGCCTGCGTGATGATCTCCTGGTTGTTCGCCGTGAGATCCGACCTATCCCACTCGAAGTAGACCGTGAACGGATCAGGCTGCGTGGTGCAGGTCTGAGCCTGAGTCTGCTCCGTCGAAGGCGGCGGAGGCGGCGGGGGCGGCGGAGGCGGCGGGGGTGGCGGAGGCGGGGGCGGCGGGGGCGGCGGCGGCGGCGCAGGCGCCGCGAACTGCCAACGCAGACCCACGGTCACCGCGTGGTCGTTGTAGGACGACTCGTACTGGCCTACGACGCCGTCAAAGGCGAGGTCCTGAGCATCCGTGTAGGTGTAGCCGATGTCAGCCGTGAGCTGTTCGGACATCTTGATGCCGAAGCCAGCGAGAACGTTGTAGGCGAAAGAGGTGTCGCTGTCGTCGAAGCCGTTGGCCTGAACGCCGCCGGCGCCGTAGAGGCTCGCCATGCGGGAGTCGACACGTGCGGCGCCGACGCCAACGCCGAGGTACGGCATGACGCGCCCGCCGGTGTTGAAGTCCTTGATGAGGTTCGCCATCAGCGTGGTGACGCGGGTCGAACCTGCGCCGTCCGGCCCCGTCGTACCCGGAGGCTGGACACCGATGAAGCTGTCCGGAACTTCCATTTCAACGTTGCGATAGCCGACCGCGCCCTCAAGACGCAGGCCGTTGCCAAAGCCGTAACCGAGGCCGGCGCCGTAGACGGCGTCTACTTCCGGGCTCGCGCGTTCGTCGATCTGGCCGTTATTGCCAGTCGCAGCATCAACATCCTGGAGGCCATCAACAATGGCGCCCACCTTCGCAGTACCGTACCAGCCGTTTTGAGCGTGGGCGGTTGCGCCGACCGACACCATGGTGGCGGCCGCGGTGGCGCACAAAAGTGCTTTTTTCATACCGTTCCCCTTGATCAAAGGTATTCCCCGGCGTCCCGGAAAACGGTCGCCGGGGGATGGAACGCGGTCGCCCCGCATTCTGTTTCCGGGCCTACACGGTTTTTTTTTGCGAAGCCATACGAGCTTCGATGACAAGTCGCCAATACACTGCTTTTTCGGAAAATGCCGTGCGCACAAGCAACATTGTTTCGCGCAAGAAATGCGGCACAGCAAATTAACCGCGAAGAACACGCCTCAACTTGAACGGCACTACCTGACTTCTGATTCGCTTGCATTCGGCAACGAACACCGGTCGCGCCTCTGCTGCACGACAACGATGTGACCGTCCGGTTCCATACTGTTCCATGCTTAAGGGAAATCCCTCGCTCTCCTCTCGCAGCGCGGGAGTTGAGCAGGACAATGCTCTGTAGACAGATGACGTAGCGGCTTTGGGACGATGGCGTCCCGAGACGTGTCATCCGCCGGTTTCCGCTGACGTTCGAGGAGTGGACCCTGCCTCGGCGCGTCACTAGCCTCAGATACGGCGCACACAACGGAGGTCCAGTTTTGGCGGCTGAGCATTTCGACGTGGTGATCGTCGGCGCGGGCCTTTCAGGCATCGGGGCCGCGTATCACCTCCAGAAAAGGCTAGGGAAAAAGACGTATGTGATCCTGGAGACACGCCAGGCCATTGGCGGCACATGGGACCTGTTCCGCTACCCCGGCATCCGCTCCGACAGCGACATGTACACGCTGGGGTACAACTTCAAACCATGGCCGGGCGCCAAGGCGATCGCGGACGGGCCATCCATCCGCGACTACGTGACGGAAACGGCCAGAGAGAACAGTATCGACCGTCACATCCGGTTTGAGCACCAGGTGGTTTCGGCGGACTGGTCGTCCAGGGATTCGCGATGGACGGTCACGACAGAACAGGGCCCCGACAGGCAACGCGCCGTCTTTACTTGCTCCTTCCTGATGATGTGCAGCGGATACTATCGTTACGACCGCGGTTACACTCCCGAATTCGCAGGTCGCGACCAGTTCAAGGGGAAGATCATCCACCCCCAGTTCTGGCCGGAAGATCTCGATTATTCCGGGAAGAAGGTGGTGGTGATCGGCAGCGGCGCGACGGCCGTCACAATCGTTCCCGAGATGGCGAAGACGGCGGAACACGTCACCATGCTGCAGCGGTCGCCGACCTATGTCGTTTCCCTACCGGCGCGAGAC
>DATBNA010000089.1:0-2100 GCA_036554545.1 Hyphomonadaceae bacterium | reverse complement strand
GCCGGATGGAACGGAAGGCTGGCGCACCGCCGAGGTGACGCTGGGCGGTGTCGACACCGACGCCCTCTCTTCGCGGACCATGGAGGCAAAGTCCGTCCCCGGCCTCTACTTCATCGGCGAATGCGTCGACGTCACCGGCTGGCTGGGCGGCTACAATTTCCAGTGGGCGTGGAGTTCCGGCTGGGCGGCCGGGCAAGTCGTCTGATCAGCCTGTTTCGTCTACCCGTCGCGAGATGGCCTCGATGCGCGAGGCTGCCTCCGACAGGACAGTGGCCGCGCGCTGCTCAAGCCCGCGAATACGATCATCCAGAGCCTTTGTTCCGGAAGCGGAAGCCTGCGCATCCAGCTCGTCGAGCAGCGACAAACCTGCAGCAAGGAAAAGGCGCTCTGTGCCAATGTCGCCGAGCGCGTGGACGAGTTCCTTCACACGCTGGTCGAAACGGCCGCCGAGTTCCTCCAGCCGCGCTTCCTGCCCAGGCGCGCAGGCGAGCGCATAACGCCGGCCATTGATCGTGAGGTCAGCTTTCGCCAAGGCCGCTTCCACCTTTCGCCGTCACCATAGCCCTTCCGTCAGACTTTACCCAATCATACTTTTCCGAGGGCTTCCCGCACTTCGCTGATCGCTGCGCCCAGCGCTTCGGACGCCTCGTCAGCAAGCCGCTGAAGCTCCCTTTCCCGCGACCGCGCCGAATCAAGGTCGCTCGCCAGCCGCGCCCTGTCGATGCGCAGCGCCTCGGCCTCGCGCTCATGGCTGCGACTCCCTTCAAGCCGGCCGAACAGGCCGTCCAGACGCCCTTCGAGGCGGTCGATCGCCGCCTCGAGCCGCCGGAGCGCCTCGTCCATTTCCGGTGTCTGATCAGGTCCCTCGCTCATCCCCGCGCAATGTGAGGCCTGTGAGCAAGCCGCGCAATGGCGGGATGCGGCTCCAAATCCCCTTTGACCTGCGACGCAAAGCCTTTAACCAGCCGGGCAGACCCACCGGTCCCCCCTCGACGTCCCCAACGGGAGCGCCCCTGAATGTCCACGCCCTCGCCACTCGCCAACGCCATCCGGGCGCTGTCGATGGACGCCGTTGAAAAGGCGCAGAGCGGACATTGCGGCCTGCCGCTGGGATTCGCGGATGTGGCGACGCTGCTCTATCAGGAGTTTCTCAAATTCGATCCCGCGGCGCCGGAGTGGCCCGACCGCGATCGGCTCGTGTTGTCGGCCGGCCACGGCTCGATGCTGCTCTACTCGCTCCTCTATCTTACGGGCTATCCCGGAATGACGATCGAGGAGATCAAGGACTTCCGGCAGCTCGGATCAAAGACGCCGGGCCATCCCGAGTTCGGCCACACCGCAGGCGTCGAGACCACGACAGGCCCGCTCGGCCAAGGTCTCGCGAATGCTGTCGGCATGGCGATCGCCGAACGTCATCTCAATGCGCGCTTCGGCGACGATCTCGTCGATCACAAGACCTATGTGATCGCCGGCGATGGCTGCCTGATGGAAGGCATAAGCCAGGAAGCAATCACGCTCGCTGGCCACCTCCGCCTCAAGAATCTGATCGTGCTGTTCGACGACAACGCCGTCACGATCGACGGCTCAACCGGCCTCTCGGACTCGACAGACCAGATCAAGCGCTTCAAGGCGTCCGGATGGAACGTAGCCCGTGTCGACGGCCACAACATGGATGCTGTCCGCGGCGCTCTCCTTGCCGCACAGTCGACAGATCGCCCCTCGCTGATCGCCTGCCGCACTATCATCGGCTACGGCGCGCCCAAGATCGCCGGCACCGGCCCTGCGCACGGCGGGCCCTATGGCGCCGAAGAGATCGCCGGCATCCGCAAGGCGATCGACTGGCAGCACGAACCCTTCGTCATACCCGACAGCATCCTTTCGGAATGGCGCAAGCTCGGCCAGCGTGGCGCAAAACAGCATGACCAGTGGCGCCGCCGCGTCGACGCTTCCGAAAAGCGCGACGCTTTCAGGGCCGCGCTCGCAGGCGAAGTCTCCGAAAACCTGTCCTTCGCGCTGGTCGCGCACAAGAAGAAGGTGGTCGAGGCGCAGAAGGCGGACGCCACGCGCAAATGGTCCGGCGCAGCGCTCGAAGTTGCAACC
>DATBNA010000615.1:0-1841 GCA_036554545.1 Hyphomonadaceae bacterium | reverse complement strand
TGTACTCGCAGAGCGAGGCACAGCGGCTCTCGGTGCAGCGGGGCTGGTCGATCGTGCGGGATGGGTCAGCCTGGCGCAGGGCCGTCGCCTCGCCGCGCCCGCTATCCGTTCTCGAGTTGTCCGTAATTGCTCTGCTGGCGTCTCGGGGCGTCGTCGTCGTTTGCGTCGGTGGCGGGGGCATTCCGGTGACGCGCACCGACGACGGTCGTCTGTACGGCGTCGAGGCGGTGATCGACAAGGATCATGCCAGCGCGCTGCTCGCCCGCGAGCTGGGTGCGGACTGGCTCCTCCTGCTGACCGACGTCGACAGTGTCTATCTCGACTGGCGGGGGGCAAGGCCTCGATCCGTAGCGGCTGCGGGCCCCAGCGATCTCGATCTGGAGAAATTCGAGCCCGGATCGATGCGGCCGAAGCTTGAGGCCGCCATCGAGTTCGTGCGCAGGACCGGGAGACGCGCCGCGATCGGCCGCCTCGACGATGCGCCGGCGCTTCTCGGGGGCGCCGCCGGAACCGTCATCACGCAGGCGCAAGCCGGTCTGCGGCTGCGCGACCAGCCTTGACGCCGAATGGGCTTGTTACAGTTTGATTTTGATGAAAGACGTAAGCTTTCGTATCAAGGGAGGCCAGCGAAAGAAGTGCCTGGGCCAGCGCGCCGATTGGCGCGACTGGCACACGACGGCTTCCGGCATTCGGTTCAATGACCATACCTCCTCATAGATCATGAGCAAGCCACAGAACTTCTGGTCGAGCCCCACCGGCTTCATCCTGGCGACGATCGGCGCGGCGGTCGGCCTCGGCAGCATTTGGAAGTTTCCCTACGAGGTCGGCGCTAATGGTGGCGGCGCGTTCGTGCTGTTCTATCTTCTCGGCCTGGTTCTGATCGTGTTTCCGCTGATGCTGGTGGAATTCGCCATCGGACGGCGAGGACGGTCGGATGCTGCAGATGCGATCGCCAGGGTCGCGGGGGAGGTGGGCGGCTCTCGCCTGTGGGCGCTGGTCGGCCTTATGGGGGTCGTCGCCGCCTTCCTCATTCTGAGCTTCTACTCCGTGATTGGCGGCTGGGCGATTGCTTATGCGGTGGACATCGCGAGCTGTGGCCTCAACCGCTTGGATGCGCCGGCGGCGCAAGCGCGGTTTGATGCACTGATGTCGGCTCCAGTGACGATGGCGGCCTTTCATCTATTCTACATGTCAGCCGTTGCCTTCATCGTGGCACGGGGAGTTGCGGGAGGGATCGAGAAAGCCTGCAAGCTCCTCATGCCCATCCTGATCGTTCTGATCGTTGGCCTCGGCCTGTTCTCGTCAGCAATGGGCGACCTCAGCGCGACGTTGCGGTTCCTGTTTCGCCTCGATCCGGCGCACCTGACGCTGAACGCCGCGCTCGATGCGCTCGGCCTCGGTTTCTTCTCGATCGGCGTCGGCCTTGCATTGATGATCACATATGCCGCCTATGCCGGGGCCGACGTGGACCTGCGCAAGGTCGCCATCGTCACCATCCTCGGTGACACGGCGGTATCTCTGGCCGCGGGGTTAGCCATATTCCCTATCGTGTTTGCGGAGGGGCTCGACCCGGCCAGCGGCCCCGGCTTAATGTTTGTGACGCTGCCGCTCGCCTTTGCGCGTATTCCAGGGGGTGTCCTTGCCGCGTTCGGCTTCTTCCTGCTGCTGATTGTGGCCGCGATCGCCTCCGGTATTTCCATGCTGGAGATGCCGGTCGCGGCGCTTTCACGGCGCGGATGGTCGCGCGCCAGGGCAACTGCTGCGACCGCGGCGGCATGCTGGGTCTGCGGTCTGGCGACAGTCCTGTCGTTCAACGCATGGGCGGGCTGGCATCCGCTATC
>DATBNA010000594.1:0-11831 GCA_036554545.1 Hyphomonadaceae bacterium | reverse complement strand
CTGCACGTCGGCTATACGCCGCTATCCGACTGCGCCACGCTCGCCGTAGCGCAGGAGATGGGCTTCTTCTCCGAGCAGAAGCTCAACGTGAGGCTGGAGCCGCAATCGTCCTGGGCGACATCGCGCGATCTGCTGCGTGTGGGCGCCCTTGGGGCCGCACACATGCTGGCGCCGGCGCCGGTGGCGGCGGCGCTTTCAGGAGATCAGTCTATCGTTGCGCCCATGGCGCTGAGCCTCAACGGCAACACGATTGTCGTCTCCCGCGAGGTCTTCGAGCAGATGGAAGAGGCGAATGCCCTCGCCGGCCGGTCCTGCCTTGCGGCGGCCGAGGCGCTGGGCGCCGTGATGCGCGAGCGGGCCGACAAACCGCTTCGGGTGGCGGCGGTGTTCGCGGAGTCCAATCACAATCTCGACTTGCGGCGCTGGCTGAAGGCCGGCGGCATGACGCTGGATCGGGATGCGCGGATCGTGATCGTGCCGCCTGGCGAAGTGGAGCGGTGTCTTGAAAGAGGCCTGATCGACGCCTTCTGCGTCGGGGAGCCCTACGGCTCGCTGGCTGTGCATCGCGGCGCAGGCCGGATTGTCGCTTCGTCCTGGGACCTCTGGTCGAACCGGATCGAGAAGGTGCTCGCGGTCAATTCCGCAGTAGCCCAGGAGCGACCGGAAGCTGTCCGCGCGCTGTTGCGTGCTCTTATCGGTGCGGCGCAGTGGGCCGACCAGGCGGAGAACCGCCGCGCAGTCGCTAACCTGCTGGTCGAGGCGCGGTACATTTCGGCGCCTATCGAAGTTGTGCAGGCCGGGTTGATCGGACAGGTGCGTTTCGGCCGCGAGCCTGCGCCGAGAGCGAATCCGGACTTCCTCGTGCTGCATCGCTATGCGGCGAATTTTCCATGGGTTAGCCAGGCGCGCTGGTTTGCGGATGCGCTAGCCGAAGCAGGGTTGGCTGACAAACCGGCAAGAGAACAGCCACTGGGCTTCCGGCCGGATCTCTATGTCGAAGCCGCTCGCGATCTTGGCGTCGCTTATCCACTCGTCGAGCGCAAGGATGAAGGCGCCCATCGGGCAGCGTGGACATTAGTCGAGGCCACGAGGCCGATCGCGATGGGGCCTGAAGTCAGGTTCGAGTCCGCCAAATCCTGACGGCGACCTCACGAAACCTTGGCGGCCAGCGCCATTTCGATGGCCTTCGATGCGCATGCTTCTCCGACGAGAATGAGAACCGGGGCAGTTGTCGGATAGTCGCGTAAATCTCTGACGAGGGCAGCGAGGGTCGTTCTGATGGAACTGGCGCCCGGTCGCTCCACGTCGATGGCGATCAGAGCTGGTGTGGACGGATCGCGGCCGGCGGCGATGAGCTGGGCGGCAATGATGTCGATTTCGGCGCAGCCCATGTAGACACACAGCGTGGTTGAAGGATCGGCGGCGGCCTGCCATCCGCCAGCCGCGCCTTCAAGTGTACGGCCGGTGGCGTAGAGCACCCGGCGGGCAACCTCGCGCTCGGTGAGAGAAAAGCCGAACTGGGCGGCAGCCGCCGAAGCCGTAGTAATCCCGGCAATGATCTCGACCGCAATCCCGGCGGCCTCGAGAAAGGCGCGTTCCTCGCCCGCGCGCCCGAATATGGAGGGATCTCCGCCCTTGAGGCGCACAACCGTGGCGCCGGTGCGGGCGAACCGGACCATCAGACGGTTGATGAAATCCTGCGGGGTCGAAGGACGGTGGCCGCGCTTGCCGACCTCGATCGCACGGGCGCGGGGCGGGAAAAGCGTCCTGATCTCGTCGCCGACAAGGGCGTCGTACAAAATGACGTCGGCGCTCTCGATGGCGCGCAGGGCGCGGATGGTGAGAAGGTCGGCCGCGCCTGGACCTGCGCCGACGAGAAGCACGCGTCCCTTGCGATCATGCGGCATTGCGATCCTCCGCGGGTGTTGCTTCGGCGATCAGCCGACTGATGGCCGGGCGGCAGGAGCCGCAGGTAACGCCGGCGCAGGTAGCTTCGCCGACGGCATCGAGCGTTGCCGCGCCGCCGGCGATGGCCGTCTTGATGCGGCCCGTGGTCACGCCGGCGCAGGCGCAGACAACAGGCGTGGCGTCCAGCGCGGCGCCGGGCGCGCGGCCGTGAAGCAGGAAGCGGCGGGTATCGTCTGGCAGCGCAGGTTCCGCGAACGCAGCGACGAGCCAGTCGCGTGGCGGCAGGCGCTGGCCAAAGAACAGGACGCGGTCTAGCCGGTTGTCGTCGATCCAGGCCTGCCGGGAAGAGCGGGCAGAGGGATCATCGAAGCGGACGCATTCGCCCCGGGCGCTGCGCGTCAGCATTTTCACGACGAGGTCGCGCTCGGCTTCATCGCCCCGACCCGCGAATTCGTGCAGGTGGGCGCCGGCATGCGGAATGCGGCGCCAGATAATATCTGCGCCTTTCGGGCATGGAGCGGGTTCGCGGGATATGAAGAAGCCGGCCCAGGTTTCGCGATAGCCATAGATACGCGCAGGCGTGTGCTTGAACTCGGGCTGGCCGGAGGTGGGATCGACGGCGCTGCTGACCAGGCCGTTGGAGCGGCCGCTGGGGGCGAAGGCGTCGCTCCAGTGCAGCGGCATGAAGATGCCGCCGCGGCGCTGGCGATCGGTGAGCCTGGCGATCACGACGGCTTCACCAAACGCGGTTTCGACACAGGTAAGGCGTCCCTCGACAACGCCTGCGGCGGCTGCATCGGCTGGATGGATCTCGACGAAGGGTTCCGGTGCGTGGCGACACAGCGACGGCGCCAGCGCCGTACGCGTCATGGTGTGCCACTGGTCGCGGATGCGGCCTGTGTTGAGCGATAGGGCATAGCGTGGGCCGATATTGTTGGCAGGTCCCTTCGGTCGCACCGCGATCATTCGGGCGCGTCCATCGGGGGTAGGGAACTGGCCGTCAGTGAAAAGGCGAGGTGTTCCTTCGCGCGTGGGCAGCGGCCACTGCGCGGGCTGGAAGGAATCGTAGCTCTCATCGGAAAGACCGACGAGTGAGGAAAGGTTGAGCAGCCGCCCTTCATTCTCGTATGCGGTGAGACGCACGTATTCGCGGAACACGTCGGCGGGGCTACGCCACGAGAAGGCGTCGGCATGACCCATGCGTGCGCCCACCTCGGCGATGATCTGCCAGTCGGGCAGGGCTTCTCCGGGCGGCGAGAACAGGCGGCGCTGACGTGAGATCCGGCGCTCGGAATTGGTGACCATGCCGTCCTTTTCCGCCCAGGCAAGCGCCGGCAGTTTCACATGCGCATAGGCCATTGTGTCGGTCGCCGCCATGCAGTCGGACACGACGACAAGCGGGCACTTCGCCAGAGCCTCGCGCACGCGCGACGTGTTCGGCAGGCTCACGGCGGGGTTGGTCGCCATCACCCAGATGGCCTTGATGTGGCCCTCGCGGATCGCCTCGAACATGTCGACGGCCTTGAGGCCGGGCTTGCGGGCGATCGTGGGCGATGACCAGAAGCGGGCGACACGATCGCAGGAGGTTTCGTGGAACGCCATGTGAGCTGCCAGTGTCGTCGCCATGCCGCCGGTCTCGCGCCCACCCATGGCGTTGGGCTGTCCGGTGATGGAGAAGGGACAGGCGCCTGGCTTGCCGATGCGGCCGGTCGCGAGGTGGGCGTTGATGACGGCGAGACCCTTGGCGACGCCCTGCGCCGACTGGTTTGCCCCCATTGAAAAGAGGCTGACTGTGCGCGGCGTCTCGGCGAACATGCGGAAAAAACGGCGGAGGTCGGCTTCCTCGACGCCGCAATCATTCGCGACGGCCGACACGGATTGATCGAACTCGCCGAGCATATGTTCGATCTCGGCAAAGCCGGAGACGTGATCGGCAATCCAGGCCCGGTCGATCGCGCCAATGCGGATCAGGTCGGCGAGGAGGCCGTTCCACAGGCGGACATCGCTTTGCGGGGCCAGCGACAGGTGCAGGTCGGCGCCGTCGGCCGTTTCGGTTCGGCGAGGATCAATCACGACATGCCGCTGTCCGCGTTTCTTCTCGGTTTCCATCCGGCGATAGAGGACAGGATGCGTCCAGGCGGCGTTGTGGCCGGACATGACGATGAGGTCGGCGAGTTCCAGATCTTCGTAGCAACCGGGGACGAAGTCGCCGCCAAAGGCCTGCGTATGAGCCGCCACGGCGGAGGCCATGCAGAGCCGCGAGTTGGTGTCGATGTTCCCTGAACCGATGAACCCTTTCATCAGTTTGTTGGCGGCGTAGTAGTCCTCGGTGAGCAGTTGGCCCGAAACGTAGAAGGCGACGGCGTCCGGCCCGTGGCGATTGATCACGCGCTGGAAGCCGCGAGACACATGGCTCAGCGCCTGGCCCCAGCCAACCCGGCTGTCGCCGATCATCGGATAGAGCAGGCGGCCATCGAGGCCGACTGTGTCGCCCAGCGCCGCGCCTTTGGAGCAGATGCGGCCGAGATTGGCGGGGTGTCCTTCATCAGGCGCGATTGTCAGCTCGCGGTCTGCGCCCGCTTTGCCCTTCAATCCGCAGCCCACGCCGCAATAAGGGCAGGTGGTGCGTATGGCGTCAGTCATGGACTGAGCGCACGCGCGTCGATCAGCACGCGCCCTTGCTCGAGGCGCACATCGATACGCGGAGCGCAGCCCTTGCCCGCGTCCGCGCCCAAAGGTTCGCCTGTGGCGAGGTCGATCTTCATGCCGTGCAGAGGGCAGGTGACGCTCGAACCATGGACGATACCCATGCTGAGAGGGCCTTGCTTGTGCGGGCAACGATCAACGAGGCCGAAGACCTTGTCGTCGCCGGTGCGAAAGATCGCGACCGGCCTAGTTGCGTTGCCGATGCGACGCGCGCCGCGCGGGGGAATGTCTTCCAGTGCGCAGACGTCGAGCCAGACAGTTTCGAGGACGATTGCAGTCATTCGGCGGCCTGCAGCATCGGCGCGCGAATGCCCTGGAACTCGGCCTCGTCCGCGCCGGCGGCGCGCCCGGCCCATGGATCATCCTGCGAATGCAATTGGGAATGCTGGAAGCGCGCACAGAGTGCGCGGCGTCCTTCAATATCATCCATCACACGCGCCTTGATGCTGTCGAGGCCAACGCGGTCCATCCATTTGTAGATGCGCTCAAGGTAGAAGCCTTCCTCGCGGTAGAGCTGCGTGGCGGCCGCGATGATCTCCATGGTCTCGGCCTCCGTGCGGGCCTTGCCGAGGACTTCGGTTCCCTTGATGTGGAGGCCTGCCGCACCGCCGATATGGATCTCGTAGCCGCTGTCGACGCAGACAACGCCGATGTCCTTGCAGGTCGCTTCGGCGCAGTTGCGCGGGCAGCCGGAGACAGCGAGCTTCACCTTGGCAGGCGTCCACGATCCCCAGAGCAGTCGTTCCAGCTTGATGCCGAGGCCGGTCGAATCCTGCGTGCCGAAGCGGCACCATTCCGAGCCGACGCACGTCTTCACTGTGCGCAGCGCCTTGCCATAAGCATGGCCCGAGACCATGCCCGCCGCGTTAAGGTCGGCCCACACGGCGGGGAGCTGGTGTTTTTCGACGCCTAGAAGGTCGATGCGCTGGCCGCCCGTAACCTTCACCGCGGGAATGTTGAACTTGTCGACGACGTCAGCGATGGCGCGCAGTTCCCTGGCCGACGTCATACCGCCCCACATGCGGGGAACGACCGAGTAGGTGCCATCCTTCTGGATGTTGGCGTGGACGCGTTCGTTGACGAAGCGTGACTGGGCATCGTCGCGATAGAGGCCCGGCCAGGCGCAGACCAGGTAGTAGTTGAGCGCGGGACGGCAGGTAGCGCAGCCGTCTGGCGTCGTCCACTCCAGCGCCTGCATGACCGCGGGAATGGACTGCAGTCGCTCCTCAACGATGCGTTTCCGGACGATGCCGTGGCCGTAGTGTGTGCATGAACAGACCGGCTTCGGTCCCTTGTGTTCGACGACGGAATCGCCTGCCGTGAGTTTCAGCAGCTTTTCCACCAGCGGCGTGCATGTGCCGCATGAGGCAGAGGCCTTGGTTACCGCCCGCACGCTTTCGAGGCTGGTGAGTTTCTTCGAGGTGATCTCGCTGACGATCATGCCTTTGCAAACGCCGTTGCAGCCGCACACTTCGGCCTCGTCGGCCATTGCTGCAACGGCGGCGCTAGGGTCCAGGCCGCGAAGGCCCTCCGTCGCCGCCTGTCCGAAGACCAGAGTTTCGCGAAGGTCGGTGACATCCGCGCCCGACTTCATCAGGTCGAAATACCAGGCGCCATCGACCGCATCGCCGAACAGCACTGCGCCGGCGATCTTGCCATTCTCCAGCACGATGCGTTTGTAGACGCCACGCCCGGCGTCGCGGAACACGATGTCCTCGCAGCCGTCGCCACCGGCGTATTTGCCGGCTGAGAACACGTCGACGCCGGAGACCTTGAGCCGCGTCGAGAGCATCGAGCCTTCATAGGCGCCTTCGGCCCCTGTCAGCGTGGCGGCGACGGCGCGGCACATATCCCAGATCGGCGCCACCAGGCCGTAGCACTGGCCACGATGCTCGGCGCATTCACCGACGGCGAGGATGTCGGGATCGGACGTTCGCATCGCATCGTCGACCACCACGCCGCGATTGACCAGCAACCCGGATTGTCTTGCCAGCGCCGCATTGGGGCGGATGCCGACCGCCATCACCAGCAGGTTGCACGAAAGGATGCGGCCATCCTTCAGCCGGAGGCCGGTAACCTTGCCGTCCTTGCCAAGAATTTCCTCGGAGTTCGCGCCGAGGATCGTCGTGACCCCGCGCGACTTCAGCGCCTCGGCGAGCAGGTGCCCGGCCGACGGATCAAGCTGGCGCTCCATCAGTACGTCCATCAGGTGGACGACGGTGGCGTCCATGCCGCGACGCGCGAGACCGTAGGCTGCCTCGAGGCCAAGGAGGCCGCCGCCAATGACGACTGCATTCCCGCCGCGTCCCGAGATCGAAACCATGCGATCAACGTCGTCGATGTCGCGGAAGGCGACGACGCCCTGCAGCTTCGCGCCCGGCAGAGGCAGAACGATGGGATCGGATCCAGTGGCCAGCAGAAGCTTGTCATAGTGTTCAACAACGCCGCCCTCGGCGAAGATCGAGCGCGTTGCAGCGTCGATGCTCGTCACCTTGCATCCGGCCTGAAGGACGATGTTGTTGTCGCGGTACCATTCAGGTCCGTTGATGATGATGTCTTCGAACTGCTTCTCGCCGGCGAGGACCGGCGACAGCATGATGCGATTGTAGTTGGGTCGTGGTTCGGCCCCGAACATCGTGATGGCGTAGCGGTTGGGATCGCGCTTGAGGATTTCCTCGACCGCGCGGCAGCCGGCCATTCCATTGCCGATGACGACCAGTTTTTCCATGGTCATGCGGAGGCCTGCGCCGGAGCGGGAGCGAGCCAGGTCGACCGCCACTGCTTCCTGACGCCGGCGAGGGCGAGGAGGGCGACCAGCGCCAGTGCGGCGAAGCCGAGGAAGCCGATCTGGTAGGAGCCGGTCGCCTGCTTTGCGAAGCCGAGCGTCGAGGCGAGATAGAAGCCGCCGATGCCGCCCGTCATGCCGACGAGGCCGGTGACGACGCCGATCTCGTTGCGGAAGCGCTGTGGCGCGATCTGGAACACTGCTCCGTTGCCAGCGCCCAGCGCACACATGCTGAACAGGATGATAGCCAGTGCGAGCCAGGCTGACGGCCAGGCGATGCTGGCGAGGCTGAGGCCGCCGATGGCCGCGACATAGACAAAGCCGAGCGTGCGGATGCCGCCGAGCCTGTCCGCCAGGGCGCCGCCTATGGGACGCGCAAACGATCCGGCGAACACGCAGGCGGCGGTGAAGTATCCTGCGATCACCGGCGAGAGGCCGTATTCGGAGTTGAAGAAGATGGTGAGCGAGGAAGACAGACCGACGAAGCCTCCGAACGTGACGCTGTAGAGCAGCATCAGCATCCAGGCGTCGCGCGTCTTCAGCACATCGAAATATGCGCTGATCGGCTTTGGCGCGGGCCGGCTGGGCGCATCCTTCGCGAGGGCGATGAAGACAGCGAATGCAAGGGCCAGCGGGAGTGCGGCGAGCCCGATCACATTGCTCCAGCCAAATTGTTCGGCGAGGCCCGGCGCGAACAGCGCCGCAAGGGCGGTGCCTGAGTTGCCGGCGCCGGCGATGCCGAGGGCGAGTCCCTGATGTTCAGGCGGATACCAGCGCGAGGCGAGTGGCAGGGCGATGGCGAAAGACGCGCCGGCGACGCCGAGCAGCAGGCCGAAGACGAGAACGCTGCTGTAATTGGAGAGTCCAACGAGCCAGGCGGCAACCAGTCCGGTCAACACGATGGCCTGGAAGATCAACCCGGTTTTCCTGGGGCCGATGCGGTCCACCATGATGCCGGCCAGCACGCGCAGCAGCGCGCCAGAGAGGACCGGAATCGCGACCATCAAGCCCTTCTGGGCGGCGTCGAGCCCGAGGTCGTGCGCAATCGCGACGCCCAGCGGCCCGAGCATGACCCAGACCATGAAACTCAGGTCAAAGTAGAGGAAGGAAGCGGCGAGAGTGGGCGTGTGGCCCGCTTTCAGGAAAGCACGAGACGGCATGCGGATGGAGCCCTGTTTTCCAGAACGGCGTCTTCGCCGCGGGGAGGGACCGCATCCGGGCAGTCAACCGAGTCGGCCAGGAACGCCGTTGTCCGCTGGCCATGAGGTCATGAGCGGGGAGAACCGCTGTGCTGTCACGCGGGGAAGAAGGAGAGGCGGCGGCGGACGGCGCAACGCCTCTCCTTGCGGCGCCGCAGCATGCCGTCTGACCGCGATTTGGGCGCCGCTTCCATCCATTAGAGGTGGAAGCAAAGTGATGAATCAATCCGGGAAACCCGTCGACCTGCTCTTACGTCATGCCTTGCGCGCAGGCTTACGTGCGCGCAACGTCGGTCTTCGTCGTGCGGTGAGTAATTTTCATGCAGCTGATCAGCCAAACGGCGGTCGAGGGCAGGCCGGGGCCGGTTTTTCCGGAGACCTATCCGAGGGTCGAGGGACTGCAGTTCGATAGTGCGGCGACCTTCACGAACGGCCAACCGTTTGGGGCTTTTGCGCGGTTGCGAGAAACCTCGCCGGTCTGCTGGCACCCGGAGCCGGGTGATTTGCCGGGCTTCTGGGTGGTGACACGCCATGCCGATGTCATGCGGGTGAACGGCGATCCTGCGACCTTTTCCTCCCAGCGCGGCGGCATCCTGATGGACACGCCGAAGCCGGGCATGGGGCACGTTCTGCTCGGGCGGGCCTCGCAGGATACGATGATCAATCTCGATGCGCCCTATCACATGCAGCTGCGCCGCGAGCACATGCCGTTCTTCACGCCGGCCTATCTGAGGGCGCTGACGACGAAGATCCAGGGCGAAGTCACGCGCCTTATCGATGCAATGGCGCCGAAGGGAGCATGCGATCTGGTCGAGGCGTTTTCATCGCGACTGCCGCTGTTCACGCTCTGCGAGATTCTCGGCGTGCCGGAAGCGGACCGGCCGAAATTCCTGAAGTGGATGCACTATCTGGAGCTGGCGCAGAACCTCGCCGCCGAGCAGGCGGCCAATCCGATCACGCCCAGCCTCGAACTCGTGCAGTTCGTCGCCGACTTCAACGCCAATGTCGAAGAGATGTTCGCCTACGGACAGCACATGCTGCACAAGCGCCGTGACGAGCCGCAATCGGACCTGATGACGGCGATCGCGCGTGCGCAGGTGGATGGCGAGCTGCTGAGCGATGAGTATCTCGATGGCTCCTGGCTGCTGATCGTCTTTGCCGGCAACGACACGACGCGCAACACGCTTTCGGGCGCCATGAAGCTGCTGACGGAGTTTCCAGCTCAGAAGGCGAAGCTGGCAGCGCAGCCCGAGCTGCTGGGCAATGCAGCGGATGAATTCATCCGGCTGGTCAGCCCGGTCATCTACATGCGGCGTACGGCGCTCAAGGATGCGGAGATTGCCGGGCAGAGGATTGCCGAGGGCGAGAAGGTGATCATGTATTACGGCGCGGCCAATCGCGACGACGCGGTGTTCGAAAACCCTGACACGCTCGATGTCGCCCGCCCGAACGCCAACAAGCACATTGCGTTTGGCTATGGACCGCATGTCTGCCTCGGCAAGCGCGTGGCGCAGATCCAGCTCGAGGAAGCCTATCGCCAGCTTCTGGCGCGCCTGCCGGACATTGAATGGACCGGCGAGATCGACATCGCGCCGAACAATTTCGTCCATGCCATCCGCAATCTTGGCGTACGCTACACGGCAAGGACGTAGGACGGGCGAGAGGCATCCGGGCAAACCGGAGCAAATGATGGGAGGACTGCTTGGTCGAGATTGTGAGCGGCGCACGCCGCCTTGCGACCGCCAGCCTGAACGAGCGTGCTGCTCGCGCGGCAACGGGCCTCGACAGCCTCGGCGTGGGGCAGGGCGATGTCATCGCGCTGTTCCTGCGCAATGACTTTCCCTTCTTCGAGGCGAGCATGGCGGCCAACCTGCTGGGCGCCTATCCAACGCCCGTGAACTGGCACGCGACGCCGGAGGAGGCGCGCTACATCCTGGAGAACTCCGGCGCGAAGGCATTGGTGATCCACGCAGACCTGCTGGCGCCGATCCGCTCTGTTATTCCGCCGGGCGTGACTGTTCTGGCCGTCACGACGCCGGCCGAGATCGCCGAAGCCTATGGCGTGCCGTCGAGCGCCGCAGCCCCGCCAGGCGGAACGCTGGAATGGGGCAAATGGCTTGAGGGGTTTGCGCCCTGGTCGGGCGCGCCGCGGCCCAACCCGGGAACAATCATCTATACGTCGGGGACGACGGGCCATCCCAAAGGCGTGCGCCGTGCGCCGCCGACGCCGGAGCAGTATGACTTCTCGGTCAAGAGCCTGATCGCGATCTTTGGGTTCGCGTCGCGGCCGTTCAACAAGATCGTCAGCGTGATGGTCGGGCCGATGTATCACTCGGCGCCCAATGCCTACGGCATGCTGGCCTCGCGGCTTGGCGTGACGCTGCATCTCGATCCGCGCTTCGATCCGGAAGGCTTGCTGCGGATGATCGAGAAGGAACGCATCACGCACATTCACATGGTGCCGATCATGTTCAACCGGCTGCTCAAGCTGCCGGAAGAGGTGAGGCGGAAGTACGATCTTTCCTCGCTGGAGTTCGTCGTTCACGCTGCTGCGCCGTGTCCGGCGCCGGTGAAGCGCGCGATGATCGAATGGTGGGGGCCGGTGATCTACGAATACTATGGCGCTACGGAAACGGGCGGCGTGGTGTTCTGCAACTCGGAGGAGTGGCTCGCGCATCCGGGCACGGTCGGAAAGCCGATGGCCGGGGCGGATGTGAAGGTGATCGATGCGCAGGGGCGCGCTCTGCCGGTGGGCGAGATCGGCGAAGTGGTCGCGAAGTTTCCGGGGATCGCCGACTTCACCTATCACGGCGATCACGCCAAGCGCGTCGCCACCGAGAAGGCTGGGCTGATCGCGCCGGGAGATGTCGGTTACTTCGACAAGGACGGCTATCTCTATCTGTGCGACCGCGCGAAGGACATGATCATCTCCGGCGGGGTGAACATCTATCCTGCCGAAATCGAGGCGGTGCTGCATCGCATGCCGGGCGTTGCGGACTGCGCGGTGTTCGGGATTCCGGACGATGAGTACGGAGAGGCGGTGCATGCCGTCGTTCAGCCGCAGCCGGGCGCCAGGCCTGCCGAGGCTGACGTTAAGGCATACCTCCGGCAGCATCTCTCTGGCTTCAAGGTTCCGAAGACGATCGATTTCGCTGCGGAACTTCCGCGCGAGGATTCCGGCAAGATTTTCAAGCGGAAACTGCGCGAGCCGTTCTGGGCCAACCGCACGACAC
>DATBNA010000579.1:0-3331 GCA_036554545.1 Hyphomonadaceae bacterium | reverse complement strand
ATATCCCTTCAGATTTCGAAGATTTTGCAGCTTTTTCCGATGCAGACTTTTGCTGCGCGGCCTTCTTCGGCGCCGGAGCGGCGGCATCCGGCCTTTTCGGCGTTTCAGGAGCTGGCGTCCTGAGTTCGAGCACCGGCGCGGGCCTGCGCTTCTTCTTCCCCGCACTGCGAGACTCGGCGCCTTGCCCGTTCTTCGTGCCGGTCTCGCGCGGCCAGGCAGCGTCGAGCGTGGCGAGGTTGACCTTCAGCACCTCTTCGGCGTGGAGGCGGCGCACGACCTTGTCATCTTCCGACAGCGTCTCGCGCACTTTTCCTGTCATGCGGAATTCAGCGTATTGCGAAGCGACGAGACGGCGCTCGGCGATATCTTCCACGCGCTTTGCGATGGCGCGACCAGGCGTTGAGAGAACGATGCCGATCTGGTCGAGCGTAAGGTTGACATTGGGAGGGGCGACAGAAGCTTCCGCGATTGCGCGATCAAGCACGCGGGCGAGCGTGACCGATGCATAGGCGATGAGGGCGGCGAAGATGTCCTTCAGCTCCTGATCGAGCCCGTCTTCGGGGCGGCGACGGCCAGCCTCGATGTCGTAATGGTCTATCACCGTCTCATAGTGCTTGGTCGCGAATGCGGCGCCAGCGCGGATCATCCTTTCAAGCCAGTCGTCTCCGGCGGGGGCCGGCACGTCCGGCCAGCCGAGTTCGTTCTCGATGATGGCGTGGAGTTCGGGGAAGCCACGGCTGAGAGCGCTTTCGAGCGCACGGTGAACCACGCCCTCCTCTTCCGACTGATGCGTGTGGAAGGGCTGGATCGGATCGACGACGTAATGGCTCATCACGCCGGCGCACCAGATGGCGTGGGCCCAGTCCTGTTCCTTCAGGGCGCGTACCGTGCGGCGATACCATTCGCGCGCGGCTTCGCGCGCGCCGCCCCAGTCACCGTCGCGGACGTGCAGCACGTGGTTGCGGAAATCGCGGAAGAGGTCGTCCGGCGCCTTGGCGCCTTCGAGATAGGTCGTGCGGTGCTTGAGGAAGACATTGCGCCAGGCCTCGGCCGTTTCACCTGTGAGATGGGTAAGCGCGAGCACGGCGAGCCTGTGGTGGTTCGAGCGGCAGACAGAATCGAGAACCAGCCGGCAAGCCGACATCGCACGCACTCCTTCGGGGAAACATCCAAGGAGAGTTGAGCGCGGTTTGGTAAATGCGGCGTTTACGGGTGAGGCAGCGCGCGTTTCCAGCCGGGCGCGGCGTCAGACGAAGCCGAAGGCGGGCGGGAAGATGATGACGACGGCGGCGGCCCAGATCGCATAGACCGGGAGGTAGTCGGTCTGCCAGCGCTCGAGGGATGCGAACGATCCCCGCCCTCTCAGGAAGCCGATGTAGAGGAAGGCCGACCAGGCGAGGTGGGCCAGCAGGATGATGTTGCCGCCGAGGGCAGCGACGCGGTTGGGAGTGAGGCCGAACTCTGTGATGCGTGCGGCGATGGCTGACAGCGCGACCGCATCAGCGATGAGCGCGCTAACGAGCAGCACGACCTGCAGGACGTCGTAGGCGCGGGCGGGCTGGCGCGAGTCGCGCGAAGAGATGGAATAGAGCAGGAGGCCAAGCACGACGGCGAGCAGCAGGTCGAAGCCGATGAGCATGTTTCGCTCGATGTCGATACCACGGCCGGTAATCGCCAGCGTACCGAGGAAGACCAGCAGCACGGCGGCAAAGAGGGGCGTGAAGATACGCGCCAGCACAGGCGCCATGCTCTCGATGACGCTCTGCTTGGCCTCGACCAGCCAGGCCGCGATCATCACGGCGCCGACGCTGCCGCAGGGTAGCAGCCATGACTCGAGGAACGGCTCGATGTCGAAGTCCACGGCGTCGAACATGATCACCGTAAACAGCGTGAGGACCCCGCCGCCGAGGGCGATGAGGACGTAGTAGATGAAGAGCTCGCCGGAGAAACGAATGAAGGCCATTCGTCCCGCCACCTCCTTCCAGCGTTTGCCGGCGTAGGCGGCGCCTACGACGAGCCAGAGGGCGATAGGCAGGTGGAGCGCGGTGAGGACCGTGGTGTAGCCAGCCGGGGCGAAGGGATAGGCGTTGGCGAAAATGGCCGCGGCGGCGAAGGCCGCCGCGAGCCAGGGGAGAAAACCGGCTCCGAGTTTCCGCTTCCAGAAAAAGTAGCCGGTGAGAAGCGGCAGGGCGAAAAGCGAGAGATTGCGGGCGTAGAAGTCGGCATGCGTGTCGGGCTGCAGGCCGAAAAGGACCGGCGCCTTGATGGCGAGGGCCGCGGCGGCGGCAAGCACTACCGCCACGACGGCGTCGGTGCGGATTCCGGAGGGCTCGTCGGCGTCGGGATGGAAGGCGACGAGCTGCTTCCACAGCCGTTCGGAATGTTCGCGCGCGAATTCGCGTGAAAGCGCATCGAGTTCGCCCATGCGCTTGACCGCGACAAGGAAGGCTTCGTCGGGGGTGAGGCCGGCGGAGGTAAGCGAGGCGATCTGCTCGCGGAGATGATCCTCAAGCTCCGCCACGTCGACGGAATGGATGGCCTGGCGGCGGTTGAGGTAGCTGCGCCAACTGTCGATCAGCTCCTCTGTGGTGTTGGGGGATGCGGCGCCTGTGGCGGCCATGGATCAGGCTCCCTGCGGCAGCGGGCGGGATGAGCCCGGAAGAGATGCGAAGCCCTGCCAGATGCCGCGCAGCGTGGCGTCGACGGCCTGCCACTGCTTGCGCTCCTCGGCGAGCTGGGCGCGACCCTGGGGCGTGATGCGATAGTATTTGCGCTTGCGGCCGGTCTCGGCGGCCTCCCAGCGCGCCTTGACGTAGCCGAGCCGCTCAAGGCGATGCAGGACCGGATAAAGCATGCCGTCGGTCCATTCGAGACGCCCGCCGGAAGCTTCCTGGACGCGCTTGAGGATGGCGTAGCCGTAGTTGTCCTCCTCCGCGAGGATCGCGAGGACGATGGGCGTCGAGGACGCGGCGATCAGGTCCTTGTTGATGTCCATGCTTTCGCGCATCGCGCCGCCTTGCCCAAGGGCCTCACGGCTTCGCGCCAGCGTGAGACCGCCGCCCGGCCAGCCAGAACAGGCAGCCCGATGCGCCGAACAGGACGACGAAGACACCATTCACGCCGACGATTTCCGCAACCGAGCTGGCAGGCGACAGATGCATGCCGGCATTCAGCGCCAGGACGGCGACCAGCGCCTGGGCCAGCGCCGTCGCGAACATGGCGTAAGCCATTCCACGCGGCTGGCGGGCGATGAGGGCGCCGATGAACCCGACTGCGAGCACGCCGGTGAAGATCCGGTCGGAGGAATCGCCATCGGCGCCGAGCACGCCGA
>DATBNA010000559.1:0-5771 GCA_036554545.1 Hyphomonadaceae bacterium | reverse complement strand
TTGTCGTGGGGGGCGGAGACCAGCGCGAAGTCGACGGCGCCGTTGCGGTTGGTGCGGATCCAGAAGCGGTCATCGAAATCGACCACGGAGTAGTCGACGCCGCGCTCCCGCTCGGCGATCAGCGTCAGCTTCTGGTCTCCTGCATCGGTGCGCAGATAGCGCCACTCGGTGGTGGTGTGGTCGTTCGCGGTGACGAAGATGAAACGCCGCGACTGGCTCTTCTGCACGCCGACAAAGAAGCCTGGGTCGGCCTCGCGGTAGACCAGCTCGTCCTCGCCCTTGCCAAGCCGGCGCAGGAACACGGCGACGGGGCGGGCATTGTCATCGCGCGCGACCCAGTAGATCGAAGCGGAGTCCTCGGCCCAGACGAAATCGCCATAGGTGCTGGGCACCTCCTCGATGTCCTGGCCGGTGGCGGCGTCGCGAACGCGCAGCGTGTAGAATTCAGAACCCTTGTCGTCGACCGCGTAGGCGACGAGGCGATGATCGGGCGAGTGCGAGACTTTCCGGATGTCGAAATACTCGTGGCCCTTCGACAACTCGTCGCCGTCGATCAGGAGCTGTTCGACGGATGGATCGTTGTCGAAGGCGCGGGCTGCGGGGCGGCGGGCGAAAACAGGATACTCGCCGCCCTCGCGGAAGCGGCGGTAATAGGCCCACGGACCGTCGATGGCAGGAACCGAGGAGTCATTCTCCTTGATGCGTCCGCGCATCTCCTCGAACAGCTTCTCCTGCAGCTCGGCTGTCGGCGCTTCGAGACGGCGATGCGTGTAGGCGTTCTCGGCTTCGAGATAGGACCGGATGTCGGCGCGTACGCGCGTGGGCTCGCGCATCACCTCGCGCCAGTTGTCGTCCTTGAGCCAGGCATAAGGGTCGACCCGGGCGCGGCCATGCCGCTCGATGATCGCCTGTTCGTCGCGGCGGGCGACCGGCGGCTGTTCGCCGCCCGGCGAGGCCGCAGGGGGTGGGCCGCCAGACGCCGTTGCGCTGCGCGTCTTCCTGGAATCGGATTTCGGCCTGCGCGCCATGAAGCGACTCTAACCCGTTGAATCTGCGGGTGGTTGTCATTGGACTCGTGATTCGGCCCAATGCCCGATGCTGGAACATGTGTGGGCCGTTGGGCCTGCGGCAAGCTCGTGCACAGGAATCTCGGCAATTGTATGCCGGCGCACCGGCTTTGCCGGTTAACCCGCAGTCCTTGCGGCTCAGATCATCGGCAGGCTGCCCGGCTTCCGGCCGCGCGGGAAGGCGATGTCGATGCGGGCGCAATCCTCGTCGGTCAGCCTGAGGTCGCCGGCGCGGGCGTTGTCGACGACATGCTCGGGGTTGGACGCCTTCGGAATGACGAAGGAGCGCCGCGCGAGGAAGGCGAGTGCAACCTGGCGCTGCGTTGCATCGTGCCGGGCGGCGATCTCGGCGAGGACCTTGTGGGCGGACTTGCCGCCGCCGGGGAATGAGCCGCTGCCGAACGGGCTGTAGCCGACGACGGCGACATTGTGCTTCTCGCACCACGGCATGACGGCGTGCTCGATGGCGCGTTCGCTGAGATGGTAGAGCACCTGGTTGCAGGCGATGCGGTTCGGCCCGGCGATGGCGAGCATCTCGTCGAGATCGTCGACGTCGAAATTGCTGACGCCCCAGGAGAGGATCTTGCCGGCGTAAACGAGATCCTCGAAACCGGCGATGGTCGCCTCGAGCGGATGGCCGCCGCGCCAGTGCAGCAGGTAGCAGTCGAGGCGGTCGGTTCCGATGCGCGAGAGGGATCGCTCGCAGGCGGCGATGACGCCCGCGCGCGAGGCGTTTGTGGGCAGGACCTTGGAGACGATGAAGACCTGGTCGCGGCGGCCCTTGAGCGCTTCGCCGACGACAAGTTCGGCCTCGCCGTACATTTCGGCGGTATCGATGTGCGTCATGCCGGCGTCGATGCCGCGCTTGAGGGCAGTGATCGCCGAGACCCGCTTGTCCTCGTCCATGCGCCAGCTTCCCTGTCCGACGATGGCGACGTCGCGGGAGGTGCTGCCGAACTTGCGCAGCCGCATTGGCGGTCTCCGTCAGGCCGCCCGGAAAGTCCCCAATGGTCAGATCCGGGCGAGCGCCTGTTCGACCCACTGTACGATGCTGCCTGTCGGCATTGCGCCTGAAATCCGCGCAATCTCCCGGCCCTTGAGGACCATGATCATGCTGGGAATGCCCTGGATGCCGTAGCGGCCCGCAATCACGGGCTCGGCCTCTGTATCAAGCTTGGCCATGCGGACGCGGGGCTCCAGCCGTGCGGCTGCGGCTTCGAAGTTCGGAGACATCATGCGGCAGGGACCGCACCACGCGGCCCAGAAATCAATCACCACGGGCAGGTCGCTCTTTTCCGCATGCCGGTCGAAATTGCCCGAGGTCAGGTCGATGGCCCTGCCCTGGAAGAGCGGGCTCCCGCACCTGCCGCATTTCGGGTGTTCGCCGAGGCGGGCCTGCGGCACGCGGTTGAGCGAGCCGTCAACGGGACAGGCGATGATGACGGTTCCGGCGACAGAGGCGGCTTGAGCTTGAGCCATATGGCGTCTCCTCCTCGCTGATATGGGCGCAGAAGCGACGCACGGCCATTGACGCGTATCAATTTGCCGGGGCGGAGGGGCAGTCCATTTTCGAGCTGGCGGGGATGCCGCGCATGCCGGTCACGCGCCAGCCGTCCGGAAACTTGCGCAGGCTGTAGATGCTGGCGCGATCCTTTGGCGGCATGAACCCGCCGTCGGTCTTGAGTCGCACATAGCGCAGCTCGACCTGTCCCGTTTCGGGCGTGAGCAGGCAGCCGATGACGCTCTGGATCTCCGACTTGTCGTAGCCCTGCGCCTTGAGGCGCTCGAACTCGGCCGCAAGACCTTCCCTGGTCCCCCAGGAATTGGCGCCTTCGAGGCGATAGAAGCGCTCGGTGATCCCGGCGGCGTCATGCGCGTTCCAGAGTTTCAGGTATTCGTGCATGACGGCTTCCAGCTCGGCCTTGCCGTCGGCATGCGCCGGTGCGCCGGCCAGCGCGGCGGAGGCGAGGGCGGCTGCGAGCCAGCGCCGCATCATGCGCCGTAGATGATGCTGATCGTTTCCGCGACACAGGCGGGGCGGTCCTTGCCCTCGATCTCGATGGTCGATTCCATGACGACCTGCTTACCGCCGGCGCGGGCTTCCACGGCTGTGCACTTCTGCTTCAGGCGCACCCGGGAATTGACCGGCACCATGTTGGTGAAGCGCACCTTGTTGCAGCCGAAATTGATGCCGCGCTGGACGTTCTCGACCCGCATCACCTGGGCGGCCAGCATCGGGAGCAGGGAGAGCGTCAGGTAGCCGTGGGCGATCGGGGCGCCGAGTTCCTTGGTCGCGCGCTCGACGTCGACGTGGGTCCACTGGTGGTCGCCGGTTGCTTCCGCGAACTTGTTGATCTGGGTCTGGGTGATCTGGTGCCAGGGCGAGACGCCGACTTCCGTTCCAACCAGAGACTCGAGTTCGCTGAAGTTCACACGGCGCATGGAATTTTCCCCGCAAGCGGCATCCGGCCTGACCATATTCGCCGGAAATGCGCAAGCAATACGTGTCCGGACACGCTTTTTCTGGCGTCCGGACGCCTTTTGGCGAAGGCTGGAGGCGCGGGCGCCACGATCCCGCCATGACCGGGCGAGACATCAGGGCGCCCCGGCGGCATTTCGCTGGGAGCTGACGAGCGGCCTGCCCCAGATCGGAGGATGGCCGCCGCGCCGAAGGGAAAGACGTCCATGAGCAAGGACACATCGCAACCCAGGGTCAAGAAATCCGAGACCCTGGAAGTGCGTATCCCGTACGAGACCAAGCAGGCATTCCTGACCGCCTGCCGGGAGGATGGAACAACCGCGAGCGAAGTCGTTCGCGACAGCGTCCAGACCTATCTCGACAAGCGCGAGCGGCCTGACCCCACAAAGGAAAGGACCCCCGCCATGAACCTCGTCATGAAGCTTCCCCAACCCGTACGCCGCTATGGCCTCCGCGCCGCCGCTGGCGGACTTGCCGCTGTCGGCCTCACCACGTTTGCGGCGCTACCCGTCGCGGCCGCGCCCGACTTCGCAGCGATCTTCAAGAAGATGGACGCCAATGGCGATGGCGTGCTGACGACCGAGGAATTCCTCGCCGACCGCCAGGGCGGCGAGCACGTGAAGATCGAAAGCAAGATCGAGAAGACCCTCAAAGGCGACCAGACTTCGGCGACGACCAATGACGGCAAGACGGAGATCAAGCAGGATGCGTTTGCTTTCTGGCTGCCGGACGAAGAGGGCGGCGGCGCCTCGCAGCAAGTCAACGCCATCCATCAGCAGGAAATCCGGATCGAGCGCAGGTCGTCCGATGCGCCCGGCGCTGCGCCTTCGCCGCCTGCGCAGATCAACGTGATGGAGTCCCAGTTCAAGGCGTTCGACGCCGACGGCAATGGCAGGGTCAGCCTTGCCGAATTCCAGGGCCGCCATCGCGCCATGCTGACCCGCGGCTTCGAGATTCTCGACTCCAACAAGGACAAGTTCCTGTCGGCGATGGAGTATGCGCAGATCGTCAATCCGCCGATCCCGCAGCTTTCGGACGATCCAGCTGTCCCGGCTGTGCCTGCGACGCCTGCGATTCCCGGCGCGCCGAAGATGACGCCGGACAAGCTGCAGGCGAGCTTCGCCAAGCTCGATACGAACAAGGACAACAAGCTGTCGCTGCAGGAATACCTGCCGCCGACCTGAGGCGGCGTTTTCGCAAAGTTGCGGGCGCTGACCTTCTCCTCCCCCGCTCGGGGGAGGAGCTACAGGTGTGATGCTTCACTTCAACATTTGCGGAATGAGTGGGGGACCGTCCACTCTGGTGAGCGCGGATAGACCGTCAGGAGGTCCGCAAAGGGCCGCATTACGTCCCTCAGCCCCTTGCCTCGGCAGCGGCTCGATCTCGCCGACAAAAGACCTATCCAAGTTGCGTTAGCCGGACCAACTTGAGGCTGGCGAGATCGACGCCTTCGAGCGGGTTTTCGTCCCCCTCCAGCCCTCGCCGCGAGCTGACTCCGGCGCGGATAGCTGGCCCCGCCCCCAGAAAAAAAGGGATGAGCTGCATCCAAACGGAGACTGTCACCGCTCTAACATGACGGTCCGGAACCATGGTGGCCCGGCCCGCCCGGGGGGCGTAAATGAGACGTATGTCGAGTACACAGCGGGCCGTGAACCCGCTGAAGCCGGAACGATGCTAAGCCATGGGCGCCGTGGTTCCCATCATCGTCTTCGTCTTTGGCCTGATCCTGCCCATTGGATTGCTGCTCTGGGCGTTCGCGTCCGGCGCCAGAAGCCGCGTCTATCTGGGCAGCATCATCGCGCTGACGGCGATCGTGATCGGCGTGCTTCCCCGGTTCATCTTTGGCTTTTGGCATACTGTCGGCGTCTTCTGGCCGGTGGTTTATCTTATCGTGTTCGCGGCGATCCTCGTCTTCAGGGCCATACGCGGGCTTCCGTCACAATGGCTGCCGAAGGCGTGGAGTTGGGAGACATTTCTCACGGGGCTGAATGTCGTTCACGCAGCTCTCTGGGCGCTGCTCATTCCGCTGATGCTGCAGGCGAGGTCCTATGAGGGGCAGGCGCTCAACCTTTTATCGCCGTTGCAGGGCGGCCCATTCTACGTGGTGTCTGGTGGCGGCAACGGCGCCGTCAACCAGCATTCGGACTACGCCATGGACATCGCAAAGCTTAACGCTTTTGGTTTCAGCGCCGATGGTTTCTATCCAGAGGATCTGCAGAAGCACG
>DATBNA010000551.1:0-5349 GCA_036554545.1 Hyphomonadaceae bacterium | reverse complement strand
ACACGCAGCCGCGCGGCGCCTATCTCTACGAGCTGGCGGACAGGAACTGGATCCAGGCCTGGCCTGATCCGATGGACCGCGTGGAAGAGCTGGTCGAGCATCTTGCGACGCTGGCGGGGAAGTCCGACGGCGGGCTGGCGGGCGCGCGGCCGTCCGAGGCGCTTGCGTCAAAAGGGGCGGCGGCAGACACCGCGAAGATGCCGGCCGCGGCCAATGACGGAATACCCGCGCCGGCGGCGAACGACGACATCGAGGAGCAGCCGCTGGCCGAGGCGGTGGGCGAGTTCATCGAGCAGGCCAACACGCCTTCGCGCGAGGCGCCAAAGATCGCCGGGGCGTATGTCGGGCGCGTGGGGCCAGGCGGCAAACCGATCAAGAAGCTGAACGACATCCTGCCCTTCCGCTGGATCGACCTTGTCTTTCTCTTGCCGCTGCTGGCCGGCGCCGGATGGTTTGTCGTGTCGACGGATGGCCTACCGGAGAGCACTTACGACGTGCTGACGCTGGTCTTCTTCCAGATCCTGGTCGTCTCGCTATATGGCGCGGTGGTGTTTCCCATCCGCTACTACCTGCGGCGGCTGCCGGTGTTCGGCGCGCTGGGGAAATACCTGGTGTCGACGCTGATCCTGTTTGCGGTGTTCGTGGGCTCGTTCCTGATCGCGCACTTCCAGGGCGTGTTTCCGGACGAGCCTGTGGAATTCACGACGATCTCGGCGCTGGTGTGGGGCGGGTTCACGCTGGTGGCGTTTTTCGTCTATGGCCTTCTCAGCGGACACCGTGCGATACGCAGCTTCCGGTCGAACATCAGGAAGCTCTAGGTGCCTCTCACTCCGGCTGCGGCCGCCATTCCGCTCGTGCCGACGGGCCTCGATCGTGCGGGCCATCGCCGGCGCGATCCGGCGTGGCTCGACAAGGCGTTTGCGTCCGAGAATGTCCGCATCCTGGTGATGCGCGAGGGACTGCCGCTGGTCGAAGGATCGGGGCCGGCGCTGGGACCGCAGCCGATCGGCGCGCAGCTGCAGCCGGGGCGCCCCCTGCTCTGGCTCGGCCCGCAGGCGGCGATGCTGTCGCAGAAGTTCACGCGGCTCTTCCTCGGCGAAACAGAGAAGGGATCGCCAGTGTTCGCGATGGACATGCCGGCGCCGTTCAGCCTCGACCATTCGCCGATCGCGGGGCTGGGCGTGTTCGAGGATTTCCGCGTCGCGGCGGCGTCGATGGATGCGTTCGAGGCAGGCGTGGCGGCTACGGCGCGCGGGCTGTTCGAATGGCACCGCCGGCATGGCTTCTGCGCCAATTGCGGAGCGCGCACGAAGATCGTCGAGGCGGGCTGGAAGCAGCAGTGCGAGGATTGCGGATCGGAGCATTTCCCGCGCGTCGATCCGGTGGCGATCATGCTGGTCGTGCATGGCGACAAATGCCTGATGGGACGTCAGAAGGCCTGGCGGCCCGGCTTCTGGTCGTGCCTGGCCGGATTCATCGAGCCGGGCGAGACGATCGAGCAAGGCGCGGCGCGCGAAGTGCTGGAAGAGGCAGGCGTGCGCTGCTCGGCGCCGGCGGAATACCTTTTCTGCCAGCCCTGGCCCTTCCCCTCCTCTCTGATGATCGGGCTGATCCTCTACGCCGACGACGACAGGATCACGGTCGATGCGCACGAACTCGAGACGGCGCGCTGGTTCACGCGCGACGAGGCAAAGGCGATGATGGCGGGCACGCACCCCGAGGCGTACCCGCCAATGCGCTTCGCCATCGCCCACCACGTCCTGAAGGCGTGGCTGGATCGCGGATGAGGTGAACAGAAAACGCCTCCGCATTGCTGCGGAGGCGTTGGGTTCTCATCGCTCTCGCCTGAGAGCGATCGTCCTAGAAACGGCGGACGTAGGAGATGTTGAAGGCGTCAACGTCGCCGGCGTCGTAGTCGTGACGCGTCCAGTCGCCGCGGATGCCGTCCTTGTCGGTGAGATGGAATTCACCGCCGGCGCCATAGGCGACGCCGTCTTCGCTGCCGCCCGGAGAGGTTTCGATGCGGGCGACGCCGACGCGGCCGAAGATGTCGAAGGTCGACGCAACCGGCAGCTTGCCGACGACGAAGGCGCCGAACTCGTTGTCGAGCTCGAGGCCGGCATCATCCGCAACGCCGATCGAGGCTTCGCCTTCGATTGCGAAATAGCGGCCGAAGCCGACGCCGACGCGGCCCGTGAGCGCGCCGAGGTCGCCGCCGCCATCGCCGTCGAACTGCGTGTAGCCGGCGTTGATGTAGACGTTCGCTTCCTGCGCGCTCGCCGTCATGACGGCGGGAGCAGCCAGAGCAGCCACAGCGGCTGCAAGCGCAAGTTTCAGTTTCATGGGGGAGACTCCAGTTGTCTGGAGCGGGGTTCCGACAGCATTGCGTGATGCGGAAGGTAAGACCCGGCTCTGGTTTCAGCTCTGAACCGAACCGGTTGTCCCCCACGCCTTTCGGGAAGGGTCCCCGCTTCAGCCCATCTATCCACCCAGCAGGCTGGATATGACCGCTAAAGTAGGCACGGCTCAAACCTGTTCCTCTTAAGACGAGGATTAAATGCTCGTAGGTTGCACGCGGGCCACACAAGTACAGATGAGCGTGCGGGAAAGCATTGTGGCCAATTCGTGTCTGCGCACCAAACAAAGGCGGGGATATCAGCTTTCGATTTCTTCAGAATGCTGCGCGATGCGCGAAAAGGCGCTCTCGCAGACTCTGCAAGAGTTGTCGGGCGGTCAATGATTGTGAACTCGACTTCAGACGCCCGCTGGCCGTGGAGCACAGCGAACCAGCCAACAGTGAGATATCCCGCCTGAATGCAACCTTTACACGCCGGCGGTGCGCGTGGCGCTGCGCCGGTAGGGATGCGCGGGGAAGACGCCGAGATGGCGTACTTCGGACGAGAAGAAGCCGAGTTCGTCGAGCGCACGCTGCACAGCGGGGTCGTCGGGATGACCGTCGACTTCGGAATAGAACTGCGTCGCCGAGAACGATCCGCCGATCTGGTAGCTCTCGAGCTTCGTCATGTTGACGCTGTTGGTGGCGAAGCCGCCCATCGCCTTGTAGAGCGCCGCGGGCACGTTGCGCACCCGGAAGACAAACGCTGTGACCCAGTGTTCTGCAGCCGACTTGGGCAGAGCCAGCGGCTCACGGCTCATGATGACGAACCGCGTGGTGTTGTGTGCTGCGTCCTCGATGTTCTCGGCGAGGATATCGAGGCCATAGACTTCGGCGGCGAGGCGTGGAGCGATGGCGGCGTGCGTGCGGTCGCCGGCTTCCTTCACTTCGCGCGCGGCGCCGGCGGTATCTCCCGTGGTGCGCGCCTGGATCCCGCGCGAGCGCAGGAAGTTGCGGCACTGGCCCAGCGCCATGATGTGGCTGTGGGCGGCCTTGATTTCCTCGATCTTCACGCCCGGCAGGCCCATGAGCTGGAAACGGATGGGCATGAAGTGTTCGGCGACGATGGTGAGGGGCGATGTCGGCAGAAGGTGGTGAATGTCGGCCACCCTGCCCGCGATCGAGTTCTCCACAGGGATCATGGCGAGGTCCGCCTCGCCGCCGGCCGCCGCCTGGAAGACGTCCTCGAAGGTCGCGCACGGCATCGGCTCGAGCTCCGGGTGGGTCTCGCGGCAGGCGATGTGGGAGTTGGCGCCCAGCTCTCCCTGGAAGGCGATCTTCTTCATCGCGCCTCTATGCATTGGGGCGGGCGGGTTGGAAACAGCCGTAACATGGGAAAACGGCAGGGCCCGAAGGGCCAAACCGCCCTGAAACTTCGGCGTTTCTGGGCAAATGATGCGTCGTTTCGCCCGTCTGCCCGAGATTGCTTGGCTCAGGCTAAAATGTCAGAAAGCGCCGCGCGCGCGGGTGCGAATCGTCGCAGCGCCTTGGGCGGACACGGAGCAGGCCGGGCAATGAGTGATCTGGGCTTCAACAAGATCGCCTTCTGCGTTCTCGGCACGGGCCTGATGCTGATCGGCCTCAACGAGGCAAGCCACGCCTTCTTCCACGTCGAGCATCATGAAAAGGACGCGTACTTCATCGAAGTGCCGGATGCGCCGGCCGGCGGCGGCGGAGCGGTCGTCGAAGAAGGTCCGCGCGATCTCGGCGCGCTGCTTGCCGCGGCCGATCCGGTTGCGGGCAAGGAAGTCGCGGTAAAGTGCCAGCAGTGCCACAAGTTCGAACAGGGCGCCGAGGCGCTGCAGGGCCCGCCATTGTTCGGCGTGCTGGGCCGCGATATCGCCTCCCTCTCCCTGCCTGGCCTCAAGTATTCGACAGGCCCAGGCTCGCTGACTGAGCTCGAAGGCAACTGGGACTATGAGAAGCTCGACCACTTCATCGAGAACCCGAAGAAATTCCGTCCGGCGACGGCGATGAACTACCTCGGCGTCAAGAAGACGACCGACCGGATGAATCTGATCGCCTATCTGCGCACGCTGACGACCGGCGAGCCGCTGCCGCTTCCGGCGCCTCTGCCACCGCAGGCGGCCGCCGTTCCGGCTGAAGGCGCTGTGCCGACCGATCCGTCCGCGCCTGCGCAAGGCGAAGCGGGTGCGCCGGCCCCGGCGACAGCGACGCCCGCTCCCGCTGCGCCCGCGCAGCCCGCTCCGGCCCAACCGGCGCAGCACTAGGTCCACGCGACTGAGAAAACGTCAGGCCGGTGCGTGGCACACGGCTTCGATGTTGTGCCCGTCGGGATCGAGCACGAAGGCGCCATAATAGTTCGGGTGGTAGAGCGGACGCGGCCCCGGCGGACCGTTGTCGCGACCGCCTGCCGCCATCGCGGCCTTGTAGAACGCGTCGACCTTCGCGCGATTGTCGGATGCAAAAGCAACGTGAAGCAGCACGGTCGCCTTCGGCTGCTCGTTGATCCAGAAGTAGGGCTTCATGCCTTCGCCGTAGCCGATGAAGGCGCCATCGCCGCTCTCTTCCTTCGGCACTTCCATGATGATCTTCACGCCGAGCGGAGCGAGCGCCTTGTCGTAGAACGCCTTCGCTTTCGCGATGTCGGTGACCTTGAGGCCGATATGATCGAGCATGCTCTCCCCTCCTGATGCCTGGAGGGGAAAAGCATGCGCCCCGGCCGGGCCAGAGTCACGCGAGGCTTCAGAGAAAGCTTCGATCGAGGCCCATTTGGTCGACGGTCGCCTTCTCGGCGGCGAGGACGGACTGCATCAGCGGCGAGCCGATATGGCGTTTGAACCAGGCGGCAAGTCTCGGATAGCGCACGGCGTCGATACGGTGGCCAAGATACTGGAAGGTGATGAGGTTCGAGATCACGGCAAGGTCGGCGATGCTGAGGCTGTCGCCGACGAGGAAAGATTTCGGCGCAAGGCTTTCGAGATAGGCGAAGG
>DATBNA010000252.1:0-4717 GCA_036554545.1 Hyphomonadaceae bacterium | reverse complement strand
GCCAAGCTGACGGACATCAAGTCGCTGCCGGACTGGTTCGACACCGCGCCGTACACGGTCGACCAGTATGAGGCGACCTCGAAGGATGGAACGAAGGTGCCGTACTTCGTCGTGCATCGCGACGACATGAAGATGGACGGGTCCAATCCGACGCTGATGTACGGCTATGGCGGCTTCCAGGTGAGCTATCCGCCGAACTATTCGGGCACGGTGGGCAAGCTGTGGCTGGAGCAGGGCGGCGTCTATGTGCTGGCCAACATCCGCGGCGGCGGCGAGTTCGGTCCGGCCTGGCACCAGGCAGGGCTCAAGACCAAGCGGCAGGTCGTCTATGACGACTTCATCGCCGTGGCCGAGGACCTGATCGCGAAGAAGATCACCTCGCCGAAAAAGCTCGGCGCGGTCGGCGGGTCGAATGGCGGTCTGCTGATGGGCGTGATGTTCACGCAGCGGCCGGATCTTTTTGAGGCGATCGTCTGCCAGGTGCCGCTGCTCGACATGCTGCGCTACCACACCATGCTCGCGGGCGCATCGTGGATGGACGAGTACGGCGATCCGGACGTGCCGGAAGAGCGCGCCTTCCTCGAGACGCTCTCGCCCTATCACAACATCGATCCGGAGACGGACTACCCGGAGATCTACTTCGAGACCTCGACCAAGGATGACCGGGTGCATCCGGGCCATGCGCGCAAGATGGCGAAGCGGCTGGAAGAGCTGGGCAAGCCCTTCCTCTACTACGAGAACATCGACGGCGGGCATTCGGCGGCGGCCAACCAGCGCGAAGCGGCGCGGCGGGCGGCGCTGGAGTACACGTATCTCGCGCGCAAGCTGATCGACGGGAAGTAGGGCGCAAAAGTCTGGCGCCGGCGCTGCAGCTTGACCGGCGCGTCAGGTAAACAGCGCGGGAGAGCTGCGCGAATTCGTTATGTCCTCGGAGTGCGGGGTGTAGGCTGCACAGCCTGCATAACTGCAACAAGGGGGACGTCATCGTGGACCGACTGAGCCGACTGGGCGCATCGGTCGCCCTGCTTGCCGCTGCAATTCTCCTGACTCCAGCAAGTGCTGCGCCTGCCTACGCCCAGGCCGCCGAGGCGCCTGCGACGCTGGTCTACACAATGGGTTGCCCGACAGGGGCGTTTCACGACATCGGCCGCGATGAATGCTGGAGCTGTCCCGCAACGTATCCGAGCCGCACGATCTTCCCGGTCAACACCGCAAATGCCTGCGAGCGTCCGGCGCGCGAGGAGTTCAGGAACGCCAGCGGACCGCAGGCCCCGACCGGAATCCTCGGAACCGACTGCAGGCCGGGCTGGTTCCTCGATATCGGTTTGGGCAAGTGCTATTCCTGTCCGAGCGGCTTCAACCGTTCGACCCTGCCGGTGACGCATGCGCGTGCGTGCTCGCGCGTGGTCGGCGCCGCGGCATCGCCGGCGACGTTCGTGCGGGCGGCCGGCTGTCCGGCTGGTTCATTCCAGCACCTCCTGTCGGGCAAGTGCTACACCTGCCCGCAAGACATGGAACGCAACGCGCGTCTCGGCGATGATCCCGCAACGTTCAACGCATGCGCCTACAGCGATGCCGCACGCGCCCGCAGGCTCAGTCTTGCCAAGGTGGAAGAGCTAGCGCTGCAGCTGAGCAAGCCGGCGCTTGCCTCGCTGAAGCTGTCGGAGAACAGGAACACCGCCAGCCGGCTGAAGAGCCGCGATGCGTCGCTGCCCGCCGAAGCGCAGGCCGAAGCCCAGAGGGAAGTCGGCGCCAATCCATGCGTGCTCGACGCTTTCAACACGTGGACCCTCGGCGCAGCGGCCGACGCCAACGCCGTTGTCGGCGTGTCCGGCGAGAGCGGCATGGCGGTCGACATCCGCAAGGCCGCGAGGGAGGGCGCGGTCCAGCAACGCCCCGCCTACTGGTACGCCGGCGGATCCTACAATATCGGACTGCAGGCCGGCGGCAGCGGCGGCCTCGCCTATGGCTGCTGGGTCGATGAGAACAACGCGATCGGCGGCGACTCGCACGGCTTTGTCTTCGACGTCATCGGCATCGCCCAGACCGCTGTCGGCGCCAATACCGGCAAGCTGGCGGATGCGATCAAGAACGGCTTCAGCAAGGGCGGCGCTTCGCTTGGTCTCGGCGTCTGGTTCTCCAATGACTGGCGCTTCCAGGGCATCACCCTGACGCCAGGCTTTGGCCGCGGGTTCGGCCTTGGCACGTATTCGCGGGCAGGGACGTTCGTGCCGGCCGCCCAGTAGCGCGGCGGTTTCGCTTGTGATCTGCCGGGCCGGGACGTGACCCGGCGCCACGTGTGACGAATCCGCATCTCGACGGCTGCGGCGCGCGAGGGCGCAAAAAGAATCCCACAGGAATCAGGATCGTCCGCACCCGGATGAACGCGATGTAATCGCGTGCTTGTCGCATTCCGATATGGACGTCGCGTCAGACGGGAGACGACGCGCGCCCAACATGCTGATTGCGTGAAGGTTTGCGGCTATTTCACTTGTCCGCACAGGGCGCTGATCCATGTTCCGCGGATAAGGTGATGGAGGCTTCCCCCAATGAATTTCAAGCATATCGCATCGGCCGTCGTACTCGCGGTCGCCGCTGCTGCGTGTCAGCAGATTCCGGACGAGATGAGCGTCGTCGAGTTCTGCTCCAACCCGGACAACCTCAACAAGGACGTGTGCAAGGTGAACGTCGAGATCGACGGGCAGAAGCGCGCACTCGCCGAGACCAACATGAGCGTCGGCCAGGCCCGCCAGATCGCCGAGAACGCGCTGGCGCGCGCGAACGCCGCGCAGGCGACGGCTGACAAGGCGATGTCGGCGCAGCTGCACTGCGAGACGCGTACGATCCAGCGCGCGAAGTCGGGCACGTGCTCGCCGGGCTACAAGCTGATCTCGTGCACGCAGACCCGCTACACCTACCGCGCGGGCGCTCCCTCGATCATGCGCGCGATCAGCGACAATGAGTGCCGCTTCCAGGGCCAGGTGCTCGAGATGCAGCTCCGCTGCTGCATGAGCGGCTCAGAAGCTCCGCCGACCGAGGCCAGCGTGACGCCGGAGCCGACCGCTCCGTCGGAACCGGCCCGTTCGTCGTGAGAATGGCTGCGTAATCCAGAGTTACAACCAGACCTGGTTGTGGGCGCCGTCTCCTTCGGGAGACGGCGCTTTGCGTTTTAGGTGCGAGGGTCCAGGATCGGGCGAGCCGGAGGCGAACGATGATCCTGATTACCGGGACGGTGGAGGTCCCAGCGGAAAACCGCGAAGCCTTCATCGCGGCGGCGACGCGGCATGTGAGCCTGTCGCGCACCGAGCCGGGCTGCATCAGCCATGGCGTGCATGAGGACGTGATGGCGTCGGGGACGTTCGTGTTCGTCGAGCGCTGGCGCGACATGGCGGCCGTGCAGGAGCATTTCGCCAAGGACTACAGCCGCGAGACGGTGGCGATGATCCGCAAGTTGTCGGTCAGCTCCACCGGCGTCGAGATTCACGACGTCGCTTCGACGCGTGTGGTCTAGCGCCAAAGCAAAGGGCCGGTCCTTCGACCGGCCCCTCCCGTCATCCAGTACAGGCATCCAACCCAGGATGCTGGATCAGTTCGTGACCTTCACCGAGACGCCGATGATGCGCGGCTCGTTGACGAAGGCGGTGTTGTTGTTGAAGTCGATGCCGCCCTTCACATTGTCCTCGTCCGTGATGTTGCGGGCGAAGGCGGCGACTTCGAGCGAGCCGTCGGTGCGCGCCCAGCCGAACTTCAGGCCGCCTTCGAACTGGCCGTCTGTGTTGAACTCTTCCGACTCATAGAGGAAGAGGTTGGTGTCGCCCTGCCAGGCCCAGTCGGTGAAGGCGAAGAGTTCGCCGTCATTGCCGAGCGGCATGGCATAGCGGGCGGTGAAGTCGGCGGTCATTTCCGGCGCGTTGGGGAACGGGTTGCCGTCCACCAGGGCGCGGGTCGTGGCGTTGATTACGACGGTTGGGTCGGTGACCGTGCACTGGGCGCAGATGCCGACGGCGAGGTTGTCGTCGTCGAGTTCCGTCTCGGCCCAGGCA
This sequence comes from Hyphomonadaceae bacterium, assembly GCA_036554545.1. Taxonomy (GTDB): domain Bacteria; phylum Pseudomonadota; class Alphaproteobacteria; order Caulobacterales; family Hyphomonadaceae; genus UBA7672. The sequence continues at coordinate 674 of DATBNA010000252.1, read as the reverse complement.
AAACCGCCAGTGAAGACGAGGTTGTCCATCGGCGCCCACTGGGCGTCGACCTCGATGCCGGTGGCCTTGCCCTTGTCGGCGTTGAGGAGCTGCACCGTGTTGCCGGCGCCGCCGACGGCGGTGAGCTGGATGTCTTCCACTTCGTACGTAAAGACCGCGCCGTTGAGGCGAAGCGTGTCGCCGAGCAGGCTGGACTTCCAGCCGGCCTCGAAGGAAAGAACGGTTTCCGACTGCGCGACCGAGGGCGGGGCGAAGAAGGCGACGTCGCGGCCCTGGATAGACGGGCCGCGGAAGCCGTCCGCGACACGGCCATAGACCGAGAAGTCAGGCGTGATGTCGTACATCGCGCTGACGTCCCAGCTCAGATGATCGTCAGAGACCGACCGGTTATTGGCCGGCGCGCCCGCGACTGTCAGGTCCTTGTCGTCGTCCGTGTAGCGCAGGCCGCCGGTGACGTTGAGCACGTCCGAGATATCGTAGCTGAGCTGGCCGAACAGAGCCCATGACGTGTTGTCGTGCGTGAGCGTCGTCGACGGCGGGAAGCCGAGCGGGCCGACTGTAGTGATGGTGAAAGACGAATCGAACCAGAAGGCGCCGACCTGCCATGACAGCGCACTGTCGGTGTCGCTGGCGAGGCGCAGTTCCTGTGTCGTCTGATCGAGATCGTCGAGGCC
>DATBNA010000243.1:0-6301 GCA_036554545.1 Hyphomonadaceae bacterium | reverse complement strand
CGCAGGACGAAAAGCCTGGCCGACCAAGCGTTTCCCCACTGACTTTGGTGCGGGCGCCCGGAGTCGAACCGGGACATTCCTTTCGGAACTACGGATTTTAAGTCCGTTGCGTCTACCAGTTCCGCCACGCCCGCTCCGGCCCACCCTTCACGCGCATTAGACCCAAAAAAGCAAGCGCCTTCCGGGGCTTTTGCGTACGGCCACGCGGCAGGATAGCATTGTGCATGAGTCTGCGAACCTTGGGCGTCATAGCCTGCGTCGTTACCTTCTCAGCCTTGCCCGCCGGTGCGCAGGCGCCGCCGCCCGTCCGCGAGGCGCCGCTCGACATCCTTGTCGATCTTGCCGAGACGCTGGGCGAGGCCCACGCCATCCGCTCCCTCTGCAACGGCGATCAGGACCAGACCTGGCGGAACTACATGTTTTCGATGCTGAACATGGAAGGCCCGACCGGCAGTCCGCGCCGCTCGGCCATGACCAGCGCCTTCAATCGCGGCTTCAGGACCCAATCGAGCCGCAATCGCGCCTGCACCCCTGACATGCCTGGACTTGAGGCGCAGATCGCCGCGCGTGGCCGCGTCCTCGCCGAATCCGTCGCCGCCACCTACCTGCAGTAGATCCAGCAGGGCGTTCCAGTGCGATTAGCGGTCACAAGGATATCGTTACCAATCTGGCCCATATTGGAAACTGTCGCGGGGATGCACAGATAGAATTCCAGTCCATCATACCCCAGCCGCTCGCGGCGGCGCCGAAGCCTCCTCCGGCTTCCTTCGGAAGCGCGGCCGCAATTGTCGCCGCCTTCTTCACCGGACGCCTCCGCAAGCAGTTCTATGCCGACGTGGCCGAATTCGGCGATGCCCCCGATGCGACCGCCCAGGTTGCAGCGGGATACATCTGTCTGGCCGCCACGATCGGATTTGTCGTCTCGGCGATTGGAACACTGCTGCTCAACCCGTCGCATATCGAAGCGCATGTTCTCGCGGCCCTGAATGCAGGGGGCGCGATTGCCGGCTTCCTGCAAATCCGCCGCCGCCAGGATCCACGCGTGATCATGCAGTGGATGCTGTTTGTCCTCCTCATGTCGATCGCCGTCATCACCTACCGGCATGCGGGCATCGTGGCCCCGATCAGCCTTACGCTCCCCGTCGTCGTCACCATCACCGCGCTCTACATTCGCGGTCCGTTCCGCCTCGCGGCTCTTGCCGCCTGTCTGGGCGTGGGAGCGTTCAGTCTTCTGACAGCCTGCAACATCATCGGCATTCCTACCACCTACACGCCCGAAGGGCGCACGATGATGTCGGTCCTGACAACGACCTTCTCCGCCATCGCGCTCGGGGGCATGGCCTGGATTGCGAACATCGCGCGCGACTACGCCGTCGAGCAATTGACCGAAGCCAACACGCGGATTGTCGAAAACGCCGCCCGCAGCCGGGTGGCGCTGGAAGCCGCCAAGGTCGGCCTTTGGGACGTACCAAATACCGAACTCAGGAAGTTTCACGTATCCGAAAGCTTCCATAGCGTAACCGGCTACACAGCGGACGAGTTCAACGATGTTTTCGGCGCGCTCGAGCAGTTCGTGCATCCCGAAGACATCGTGCAGCTGCGCGAGGCCTTTGCGCTCGGCCGCAAGCGCATGTCGCGCCTGCGCGTCGACTTCCGCCTGAAGACCAAGGCGCGTGGATATCGCTGGTTCTCGGCGCGCGCGCGCTATTCCCTGAACCCTGACGGTACGCAGCGCATTTCCGGCTCGCTGCAGGACATCAACTTCATCAAGGCCGCCGAGGAGGCCCTGCGCGCCGGCCGGGACCGGGCGCGCGAAGCCAACAAGGCCAAATCCGACTTCATCGCCGTGATGAGCCACGAGGTCCGCACGCCGCTCAACGCCATTCTTGGCTCGGTCGAAGTCCTGAGGCGTGGCAACCACGACAGGGAAACGGCCGAACTTGTCGCCCTGATTGACGATGCGGGACGGGGCCTGCTCTCGATTGTCAACGACCTGCTGGACGTCTCGCGGATCGAGGCTGGCAAGCTCGAAATGTCCCCCTCTCCGACCGACCTGAAGCTGCTCGTCACCCGCACGGTCGATTTCTGGCGGACCCAGGCCAGCGACAAGGGCCTCGCCCTGGTGGTCGATTGCAGCCAGGCCGGCGGCGGCGCCTACATGGTTGACGGCGGCCGCGTGCGTCAGATCCTCGGCAACCTGCTTTCCAACGCCATCAAGTTCACGGACAGCGGCAGCGTCACCGCAACGCTCTCAACGCATGACCTGCCAGATGGGCGCGCAGAGATCCTCATCAGCGTCATAGACACCGGACCGGGTGTTCCCGATGCCGTCGCCGAGGCGATCTTTGCGCCGTTCGAGCAGGCGCCCAGCAATGCCAGCCGCGGCGGCGCAGGCCTCGGCCTCTTCATCTCGCGGCGACTGGCGCGCCTCATGGGCGGAGATCTCACGCTTGAGCCCGCGCGCCGCAATGGCTCGCACTTCCGGCTGTCGCTGCAGACCGATCGAACCAGCGAAAAGGACACGTCTTCGGCGGTCGACGGCGATGATCCGGTCTGGGCAGGCAAAAAGGTGCTCTGCGTGGACGACAACGACAACAATCGCCGAATCGCCGCGCTTCTTCTGGGCAAATTTGGCATCGACGTGCAGGCCTGCGCCTCCGGCCCCGAAGCGATCGACCTCTGCGCGATCGAGAAGTTCGACGCCATCCTCATGGATATCGTGATGCCGGAGATGGATGGAGTCGAAACGTTGAAGCGTCTTCGCTCGGACGTGTCTTGCCCCAACCAGTCGACGCCCGCCATTGCCTTGACAGCCAAGCTTTCGGCGGACGACGTCGCCGACTATGCCGCCGCCGGCTTCGACGGCGTCGCCGGCAAGCCTATCAACGTCCGCGAACTGGCCCTGGCGGTGGCGCCCTTCATGGTCGACCGGCCTCTGGCCGCGAACGACGACTAGGCGCAGCACTACGCCCCAGGTATCAGCGCCGCGATGAGCCGCGGCCCGCGATGCGCCATCGCCCGATCAAGAGCATCGTTGAATTGCGGTAGTGTCGAACAGGCTTCCGCGCCAACACCCATGCCCTCGGCCAGCTTTACCCAGTCGATATCGGGCGATCCAAGGCTCAGCATGCTGTTGGCCACGGGTCCGGGATTGCCCGCTCCAGTCCGCGCCAACTCGATCTTGAGGATGCGGTAGGCGTTGTTGACGAACACGATGGTCAGGATGTCGAGATTCTCCCGCGCCATCGTCCAGAGCGACTGCACGGTATACATTCCGGCGCCGTCGCCAGCGAGGCAGATGGTCTTGACGTCCGGCCGCGCAATCGCGGCGCCGACCGCGACCGGCATGCCCTGCCCTATGGCGCCGCCGGTGTGGCCCAGCCACTCGTGATGCGCGGCATTCGTCATACTGAGATAGATCGGCAGACCTGCGGTGACGCCATCGTCTGAAATCAGCGCGCCTTCGGGCGAGTAGGCCGCAAGCGCAAGGCCGATAGTGAAAGGATTGAACTTGTCGTCCGTTGGCGGCTCCGGCCGCCGCCACGATGCGCTGGCCGTCTCAGCCTGCCCGCCTACGCTATCAGCCAGCGCCTCGAGCGCGACCGCACTATCCGTGTCCGGACCCCCAAGGCTGATCGTCTGCGCGTCCTTGGGCGTGAATTCGCCCGGGGTGTTGGGATAGGCAAAGAAAGCGACCGGCGGCTTGGTGCCTGCGATCAGCAGCAGGTCCGTTCCAGCCAGCGTGTCGACCGCCATTTCGGCGAAGTACGGCAAGCGCTCGGACGCAAACCGTCCGCCTCCACGCGAATGTCTCGCCATGAACGTATCGCTCAGGATCCTGACACCGGCTGCACTGAGCCTCGACAAGGCCCCGAGCCCACGAGCCTGCAGCGCCGTTCCATTGACCAGAAGCGTCGGCTTCTTCGCTTTTCTGACCGCGCGGGCCGCCTCATCGATCACGCTCGCAGGCGCCGTCTTGAGCCCCGGCCGCTCTGCCTTGCGCACAACAGTCCCGCCTTTGGTCCATGCCGTATCGGCCGGCATGATCAGCGACACAGGTCCAGGCGGCGGACCGTAGCTCGCAGAAAACGCCTCGGCCGCCAGCTTGCCCGCATCAGCTATGCTGTCGACCGACTTCAGCCAGCGCGAATTCGGACCTGCGAGGCCGACAATGTCCGACGCCAGCGGCGCATCGTACGCGCGGTGCGTCACTGCGTGGTCGCCGATCAGGTTCACGACGGGTTGATAGGCGCGCCGGGCGTTGTGGATGTTGGCCCCGCCATTGAGGTAGCCGGGGCCGAGATGAAGAAGCGTCAGCGCCGGCACGCCAGCCATGCGCGCGAATCCATCCGCGGCGCCGGTCGCTACGCCTTCAAAAAGACAGAGCACGGATCTGATGCGCGGCTCACGGTCGAGCGCCGTTACCAGATGCATCTCGCTGGTTCCGGGATTGGCAAAGCACGCCGTCACGCCGCACTCGGCCAGGGTGCCGATGATCGCCTCTGCGCCGGTCACATCCTGCTGCGCCGCTGTCGCCGCCATCCCGCTCTCCTCAACCGCGCGCGACCCTTATCCGCTTCAGGAAGCGAGGCAACGCCAAAGAAAAAAGCCGGCCCCGACGAGCGAGGCCGGCTGTGCGGCGCGCGTCGGGGGACTGGAGATGTCATTACTCTCCGCGCGCGTAAGGCAGGAGCCTCGGGCCCTTGGGGAGGCGGCCGGGCTCCACTCGAACGACTATGCGGTCAGCTCGTCGCTCTTCCCTGACCACAATTCAACGAGGCGCCCAAAAACATCCGTCGCTTCTGAACATAGAAATCCTGCGAGACGGAAAAACACATTGAATTGCCAGTGTTTCCGCCTTGAGAGTGGCGTCGTGAAGAGGCTAGGCTGACCATACGACATGTCGCAGCCGGTCGCGAAACGCCGGCGCAAAGGGAGGGAGAGATGCGGACAATGATCCGTGCGCGAGCGCTCGCGGTTGGTTGCATCTGCATCGGGCTCGCTGCACCCCTGTCAGCTCAAACCCCGGCGCCGGCAACGCAGACAGCGCCACGCCAGGTCACGTCGGGCGAATACACCGGACCCACGCACATCTCAGATGCAATTCTCGGCGATAAGGCCGCCGCGATCGCCGAACAGGCCAGCGATCCAAAATGGAAACGCACAGCGACGCTCCCCGAAGACTGGAACTACAAGCTCGCAGATGGCGTCACGACGAAGCAAGTGAGCTTCTATGTCGACGGAGGCACGCGCCTGCAGGGCAAGGTTTTCTATCCCAAGGATTTCGACGCGAAGGCCAACTATCCCGGCATAGTCGTCGCACACGGCATCAACGCACTGGCGATCGGCATCGAGAAGTACGCGGCAAGATTCGCTGAGCGCGGCCTTGTCGCCATGGCGTTCGACTATCAGAGCTATGGCTTTTCGGATTCAGGCGCCGATGAACTCCTGCTGCTCGAGCCCGACGCCACCACGGACGCGAGAGCCGTCACCGTGAAGAAAGCGCCGGTCCGCATCAAGCGCACCAACCTCAACAACGTCGAAGAGGTGAAAGCCTTCCGCGCCGCCGTTTCCTTTATGCAGGGCGAACCCGGCGTGGATCCCGACCGCATCGGCTCATGGTCGTCCTCGAACGGAGGCACGGTTTCGTCAGCCCTCGTCGGCACGGATGGCCGCGTGAAGGCCGCTGTTATCCATGTGATGGGCACGGCGCCAGCGGTGCTGCGTGCATACGATCTTACCGGCGCCGCCCTGGATGACGCCATCGTCCGCGTAAAGACTGGTCAGGGCGCCGAAACCGAAGCGGGCTTCTCCTTCCAGACCAACGTCGATCTCTGGTATCGCTCGCGCAGCCGCGACATCCAATCGGGCGCAATGCTGGAACGCACACGGCCTTCGACTGCAGTGCTCTTCCTGCCCGCCGAGAAGGACGAGCTGATTGGCGGCAACCGCTCTGCCCTCGCCGGCGCGGCCTTCCTCACCGAGAAAGGCGTGCCGAGCCAGGTGATCACTTTCCCCGGCCTTACACACTTCCAGCCCTATTCCGGCGCCGGTTTCGAGGCGGGCTCGAACCTGTCTGCGGACTGGTTCGCCAAATTCCTTGGCGGCAAGAAGTAGGGGGCGCGCTCATGAAACGCATTGTCTTCGCCCTTTTTGGGTTTGGTCTTACCGCGTGTGCATCAACAACCGCTGCTTCGACGGAACAAGCTGCGGCGCCATTCCAATTCCAGACGGCCAACCCGCTGCCGGCCAATGTCACGGTGAGCGAAGCCAACTGGTATTCGGAGCAGGTGCGCGTCTC
>DATBNA010000433.1:0-19732 GCA_036554545.1 Hyphomonadaceae bacterium | reverse complement strand
AGCACGATGTCCTTGAGCCTGGCCATCTCGTCCGGCCCGAACGTGAGCGGCCGCTGCGCGCCCATCTTCACGCCGGTCCAGCCATTCTCGTTATGCGAGGCCGTCACCATCGCCACCGCCGGCACGTCGAGATCGAACTGGGCGAAATAGGCCATCGGGGTCACCGCAAGGCCGATGTCATGCACCTCCATGCCCGCCTCGAGAAGGCCGAGCGTCAGCGCCTGCTTGATGGAAAGAGAATAGGACCGGTAGTCGTGACCCGTCACGATGCGTGGCGCGACGCCCATCTCTCGGATCAGCGTGCCAAGGCCGAGGCCCAGCGCCTGGACGCCGAGGAAATTCAGCTCCGGCGCTTTCGGATATTGCGGTCCGCCGAACCACCAGCGCGCATCGTACTCCCGAAACCCGGTCGGCTTGACCAACGGCGTCGTCTCGAAGTCGTACGTGTTGGCCTGGATGTCTGCGCGGGGGGGGTTCATCGAATGTCCCGAAAAATCTCAAGAAGGGCCGGAGTTTTCCGGCGTCGCTGTTTTCCACTGCGGACAGCAAGGGCAGGGCCAATCTAGGCCGTTTCGCCTGCCGGGCGAGTAGTTGAATCGAAGCAGGGCCATACTGCGAACAGGCCGAGTCCGCGAGCCCCAAAAAAGACAACGGGCCGGCCGCTCGTGAACGGGGCCGGCCCGGAACACGGCAGAATCGTCAGCCTAGTAGCGGTAGTGTTCGGGCTTGAACGGGCCCTGCGGCGTCACGCCGATATAGTCGGCCTGTTCCTTCGAGAGCTCGGTGAGCTTCGCGCCAAGCTTGCCGAGGTGGAGCCGGGCGACCTTTTCATCGAGATGCTTCGGCAGGGTGTAAACCTTGTTCTCGTATTTGGCGCCATTGGTCCAGAGTTCGATCTGCGCCAGCGTCTGGTTGGTGAACGAGGCCGACATCACGAACGAAGGGTGGCCGGTGGCGTTGCCGAGGTTCAGCAGCCGCCCTTCTGAAAGGAGGATGATCCGCTTCCCGTCCGGGAAGTTGATCATGTCGACCTGCGGCTTGATGTTGTCCCATCTGTAGTTCCTGAGCGAGGAGACCTGGATCTCGTTGTCGAAGTGGCCGATGTTGCCGACGATCGCCATGTCCTTCATCTCGCGCATGTGCTCGAGGCGGATGACATCCTTGTTGCCGGTCGTGGTGATGAAGATGTCGCCCGTCGAGGCGACGTCTTCGAGCGTCACGACTTCATAGCCGTCCATGCAGGCCTGCAGGGCGCAGATCGGGTCGATCTCGGTGACCTTCACGCGCGCGCCGGCGCCCCGGAGCGACGCCGCCGAGCCCTTGCCCACATCGCCATAGCCGCACACGACAGCGACCTTGCCAGCCATCATCGTGTCGGTGCCGCGGCGGATGCCGTCGACCAGCGATTCCTTGCAGCCATACTTGTTGTCGAATTTCGACTTGGTGACGCTGTCGTTGACGTTGATCGCCGGGAAGGGCAGGTGGCCCTTCTCCATCAGGCGGTAGAGACGGTTGACGCCCGTCGTGGTCTCTTCGGTCACGCCCTTGATGGCGTGGCGCTGCTTCGTAAACCAGCCAGGCGACTGCTTCAAGCGCTTCTTGATCTGCGCGAAGAAGTAGATTTCTTCTTCCGACTCCGGCTTCTCGATCAGCTGCGTCTCGCCTTCTTCCACGCGCGCGCCGATGAGCACATACATGGTGGCGTCGCCGCCATCGTCGAGGATCATGTTGGTGAGGCCGCCATCAGGCCACTGGAAGATCCTGTCGGTATAGTCCCAGTACTCCTCGAGGCTCTCGCCCTTCACGGCGAACACCGGCGTGCCGGCCTTGGCGATCGCGGCCGCCGCGTGGTCCTGCGTCGAGAAGATGTTGCACGAGGCCCAGCGCACTTGCGCCCCGAGAGACGTCAGCGTCTCGATCAGCACGCCGGTCTGGATCGTCATGTGCAGCGAGCCGGTGATGCGCGCGCCCTTGAGCGGCTGCTTCTTCGCGTATTCCGCGCGCGTGGCCATCAGTCCCGGCATTTCGGTTTCGGCGATGGTGAGTTCCTTGCGGCCCCAGTCGGCCAGCGACAGGTCCGCCACCTTGAAATCGTCAAACGCCATCACCGCACTCCTGATCATGCTCGATGTTTTTCTGGGCGCTCCTGGCGCCGGCGGGAGGCCTATAGCAGCGGTCAGCCGGCTTCGCAAATCATATAAAGAAATCTTTATATGATTTTCCAGCCAGCTTTTTTGAGTGGCCACATCCTCGCCACATCGGGTGTATCAGGCTGTTGCCGTCGTTGTTGCTTGCCTGCAACACTGGGCGATGCCGTCCCGTCAGAGGACGCTTCTGGGTGCTGAAGAGGGTGAACTCGATGTCCTTGCGTCTTGCGGTGCTTCTGGGGGGTCTTGCGGCGCTGTCTCCCTGTGCATTCGCCCAGGAAGCGCCCGCGCAGCAGGCCCCCGATGTCATCCAGAAAGGCGAGGTGGACGAGACCGCCACGCCGGACGAGATCGACCGGGTGGTTGCTCCCCAGCGCGGCGGGTTCCGCGCTCCGGAAGGGGTTCGGGTGGTCCAGCCAGGCGCTCTGCTCTTCGCCAGCTTCGACCGCAACTTTGACGGCCGCATCAGCGAGGCGGAGATCGAGGCGGGCGCTGCCGGCGCCTTCGCCGCGGCTGATCGCAACAGCGATGGTTCAATCACCGGCTTCGAACAGAATGACTGGGCCGCTTCCGTCGCCAGCATGAACGATGTGCTGTCCAATCCCATGACGTTCGATGTCGATCTCGACCGCAGCGTGACCAAGTCCGAGTTCACGTCTGGTCTAAAGCGTATCGCCGGCCAGGTCGCTCCGGGGGAACTCAGCTTTGCGGATCTCGTGAAGCCGCTGTCGCGGCCGGACGAGCAGGCGAACCGCGGCGGTCCCGTGGTCGTCGGGCGCGATCAGCGCGGCCCCAACGCGTCGCCGTCGGCGCGCAACTAGTCCTTCTCGTCGAACTTGCGGGCGATCAGCGTGCAGATCGCATCAAGCGCTTCGTGCGCCTGTTCGCCTTCCGCATCGATCTCGATCGTCTGGCCGACACGCGCCCCAAGCATCAGCAGGTCCATGATCGACGCCGCGCTCGCCGTCATTCCGTCATAGCGCACGGTGACTTTCGCATTGTAGCGGGAAGCCTCACGCGCAAGCGCGGCCGAAGCCCGCGCATGCAGGCCGCGCTGGTTCACCAGCTCTGCACTGCGCGACCACTTCCCGCTCATTCGGCCCTTTGAAGGAGGGCGGAGGCGACGGAGATGTATTTTCGGCCGGCTTCCTGCGCCGCGAGCGCAGCTTCGGCCAGGGGCAGTTTTCCGCGCACTTCGGCGAGCTTGATTAGCATTGGCAGGTTGACGCCGGCGATCACCTCGATCTTGGCGCCGCCCATCACCGAGATTGCGAGATTGGAAGGGGTTCCGCCGAACATGTCGGTGAGGATGACGACGCCATCGCCCTGGTCGCACGCCTTGGCGGCCGCGATGATTTCCTTGCGGCGCATGTCCATGTCGTCCTCGGGACCAATGGAGACGGCGCGGACAGCATCAAGACGTCCGACAACGTGCTCGGCGGCGGCGATGAACTCCTCGGCCAACCGGCCGTGCGTGACCACGACCAAACCGATCATTGGGACATCTCCCGCTTCTCCCAGCAGCCTGCCATGGTGAGGGTCCGTTTGTTCGTGGGTCAATAGCGCTTAAAGGTCCGCCGCCGGCGGCAGTTCCACAATAAAGCGAGCGCCCTTCGTTTTTCCGTCATCAGTCCGGTTTTCGGCCCAGACCCGGCCGCGATGCGTTTCGACGATCTGGCGCACGATAGAAAGCCCCAATCCTGAATTATTTCCGAACTTCGCGCCCTGCGGCCGATCCGTGTAAAACCGCTCGAAAATCTTCTCGAGCTTGTCGGGCGGAACCCCTGGCCCATCGTCGTCCACCACGATGCGCAGGGCAGGGCCTCGCGGCAGGGAAACCCGCGACAGGGCGACCCGGACTTCGCCGTCCGGCCGGGAAAACGAGCGGGCGTTCTCCACCAGGTTGCGGATCACCTGGCCCAGCGGTCCCTCGCGTCCCATCACGATGTAGCGATCCTTCCCGTCGACCGAGAGCGTCACGCGCGCCTCTCCCGGACGGGACGTATCCCGGTAGATCGAAACGATGTCCTCAAGAACACGCGCAAGGTCGACGCGGATCAGCTTCTCGCGGACGATTTCCGCCTCCAGCCGCGACAGGTTTGATATGTCGGTGATCAACCGGTCGAGGCGAATGACGTCGCGCGCGATGACCTCGCGCATCTTCTCGCGTACCGCCGGGTCCTGCACCGATTGCGATGTTTCCACCGCCGAGCGGATCGATGTCAGCGGGTTTTTCAGTTCGTGCGCGACATCGGCCGCAAATCGCTCGTTCTCCTGGATGCGGTCATAGAGCGAGGCGGTCATCGCCTCCATCGCGCGGGCGAGGTCTCCGATCTCGTCCCTGCGGCTGTGCAGCTTGCCGAGGTTCAGCTTTTCCGTGGCGCCGATACGTACCCGGTCGGATGCAATGGCCAGGTTCCTCACCGGCCGGGCGATTCCCAGGGTCAGCAGCGTCGAGGTGATGATCGCAACAAGCACGGCGACGAGGATAAGCGGCACAAGCGCCGCCCGCTCCGCCGCAATGATCTGCGCCACATCACTCGTTTCGATTGTCAGTGCGCCGACAACTGTTGCGACGACCTTGATCGGCACGGTCATCGACAGCACACGCTCGGCGTTGTCGTCGAAGCGCTCGGAATAGACCTCATCGCCCTGCAGGGCGATCGCAACTTCCTCCTCAAGCGTGCGGGCTTCCGCCATGCGAGACGAGGCGATGTTGATGTTCTCGAAGGCGCGGTTGGCGCTGCGGACGAAGTTGAGCCAGGCCTCCTCGATCGCGCTGGGTCTCTTTACTGGCGGGAGATCCCTGCGTTCGATCTCGTCCTTGAGCAGAGCGGTGTCGACGACTGGTTCTCCGGCAGGATCGAAGATGCGAACGCGCGACGCGGCGATCAACGGCATGCGCTTCAACTGGCGGTTTGCCTCCGCGATGTTCAGCGTATCGGGCTCACGGTCCACAGCATTGTCGGTCAGGAAGGACGAGATGATCAGCGTCGTGTCGCGCAGGCTTTCCTTGCGCGCCTGCACCAGGTTCGAACGAATCTCGTTCAGCACCAGCGCGCCGGTGATGAGGATCACCAGGCCGGCGAGGTTGGAGGCGAGGATCAGCCTTGCGATGGGCGACCACAGCAGCGGACCCGGGCGGTGAAGCGGAGCCGCCCTGCCATGCCTGATCGTCGCGCCTTGCTCGCGTCGCGCCGCAGGAAGCGGCGACTTCGGCACGGATGCGTCAGGCTTCTTTATAACGATACCCCACGCCGTACAGCGTCTCGATCGAATCGAAGTTGTCGTCGAGATCGCGGAACTTCTTGCGCAGACGCTTGATGTGGCTGTCGATCGTGCGGTCGTCGACATAGACCTGGTCGTCGTAGGCCGCATCCATCAGCTGGTCGCGGCTCTTGACGTAGCCGGGCCGCGTCGCCAGCGCCTGCAGGATCAGGAACTCGGTGACAGTCAGGCGCACCACCTTTCCGTCCCACTGGCAGGCATGCCGGTTGGGATCGAGTGTAAGCCGGCCGCGCACGATCGGTTTCTTGTCGCCGTCCTCCGGAGTTGCAGACGCGCCGCGCGAGCGGCGCAGGATCGCCTTCACGCGCTCGGCCAGCAGCCGGGTCGAGCAGGGCTTCCGGATGAAATCGTCGGCGCCGATGTTGAAGCCGACAACCTCGTCGATTTCGTCGTCTTTCGAGGTGAGGAAGATGGCGGGCAGGTTGGACGTCTGCCTCAGTTTCCTGAGCAGCTCCATGCCGTCCATCTTCGGCATTTTGACGTCGAGGATGGCGATGTCCGGCGGCGTCTCCGACAGTCCTGCCAGCGCTGCGGCGCCGTCATGGTAGGCGCGGACCTGGTAACCCTCCGCCTCGAAGAAGGCCTTGAGCGCTTCCACGATGTTCTCGTCGTCGTCCACGAGGGCGATGGTAGCCATAAGTGTTAATCTCCTGGCGGGCGTCCCGCCGCGCTGCACCGGGCCATAATCGAGGCGCGCGAGCGTTAGGGCAAGGCCTGAGAAGCCCCTGACACTGCAAGAAGAATCTCCGTTTTTCCTCTTCTGGCACGCGAATTGAAGCGACCCCGGCTGTGGGAAGGCGAGCAAGAGGTCCTTGGTTACCGGACCCGGTCCTTCCCCGGCGTAGGGGAGACCTCCGATGCAGGTGGTGACGGTCAGCGGGTTCAAGGGCGGCACCGGCAAGACGACGGTGGCCTCGCTGCTGGGCGTTGCGGCGGTGAAGGATGGCCTACGTACCGCCTGCCTCGACCTCGACCGCAATACACGTAACCTGTCGGCATTCTTGATGCTTCGCCGCGCCGCGCGGCTGGCTGCGCCCGATCACGTCCTGCTGATGGATGCCGAAACGCCGGGCAAGCCGAAGCCGAAACACTCCGGCCGGCTCGAGCCGCTGGTCCGCATGGCGCGGATGGACGGCTATGATCTCCTCATCATCGACACCTCGTCCGGCAACCTTGCCGACGTCTACGAGGCCCATTTACTGGCCGACATCGTCCTGACGCCGATGAACGAGAGCCCTGCCGACATGCACGGCCTGTTCGCTCCGGTCGGCTCGCTTGCCGCGCCCAAGGTCAACTATCGCGAGATGATCGAAACCGTGCGTTTCGATCGCCGTCGCGCCGGCCTGCCTGCACAGCACTGGCACGTCATCATGAACCGTGTGACCTCGATGCCCTCGCGCGTCACCAGCGCGGTCAACGAACGCGTGGAACAGCTTGCTGCCGAAGCCGGTTTCGAAAAAATCTGGCGCCTCCGGGAGCGCGTGGCCCATCGCGGTCTGGCGCTCGATGGCCACTCTGTTTTCGACGAGCCTGCAGACGCCAGGCTGTCCATGAGCGACCTGTCCGGCCGTGCGGAAGTCCGTGCGCTGCTGACGGTTCTCAACACCCCCGCAATGCCTCAGCGCGTCGCGGCGTAAGGCAGCAGCTCCTCCGGGATTTTTTACTCGGAAGTGTCGCAAGGCTGGACTAGCTTCCGCGCGAGTTTTCGCGTGGGAGGCCTCATGTTCCGGACTTTGCTGGCGGCATCGATTGGCGCCGCTGCGCTCGCTGCATGCACGACGATTGGCCCTTCCGGCCCGATCGCCGCGCCGATCCAGGCGCAGGACAGCTATTTCGTGAAAGCCCACGCAGCGGTTGAGGCCCGCGCCGCCGAGCGCGGCAGCCAGCACGCGAAGAACGTCATCCTCTTCATTGGCGACGGTATGGGCATCGCCACCATCACCGCAGCGCGCATCTACTCGGGACAGGCGAAGGGCGTCGACGGCGAAAGCTACCAGCTCGCCATGGAGAAGCTGCCTTACTCTGCTTTTTCGAAGACCTACACGCACGACAGCCAGGTCGCCGACTCGGCGCCGACCGCCGTCGCCATGACCAGCGGCGTCAAATCCTACAACGGCTCGATCGGCGTCACGCAGGCCGCCAACATGAGCGACTGCACGAGCGCGGCGAACAACGGCGTCACAACGCTATGGCAGCTGGCCGAGGCCGCCGGTCTGGCCACCGGCGTCGTCTCCACCGCGCGCATCACGCACGCCACGCCGGCCGCCACCTATGCGACGACCAACCGCCGCGACTGGGAAGCGGATGCTGATATCCGTCCGCAGGACCGCAATGCGGCTTGCCCTGACATCGCAAGCCAGCTCGCGACCTGGGACAAGAGCAATGGCGATGGCTTCGAGGTGATCCTTGGCGGCGGCCGCCAGAAATTCCTGCCCAACACCGCGACCGACCCCGAATACGCCGACGAAAAAGGCGAGCGCGAGGATGGGCGCAACCTGACCGACGAATGGAAGGCCGGCGCCGCCAACCGCACCTACGTCACCGACAAGGCGGGGTTCGACGCCTTCGACTGGAATGGCGACGGCCAGATCCTGGGCCTCTTCGAGCCGAGCCACATGCAGTACGAACTCGACCGCAATCCTGCGGCCGAACCGTCGATCGCCGAGATGACGCTCGCGGCGATCAAGCGGCTGTCGAGGAACTCCAACGGCTACGTGTTGATGGTCGAGGGCGGACGTGTCGACCATGGCCTCCACGCTGGCAACGCCGCCCGTGCGCTTGGCGACGCGAAGGCGCTCGACGAGGCCGTCGCCGCGGCGCTCGCCGCGACGAACAAGAGCGACACGCTGATCATCGTAACCGCCGACCACAGTCACACGCTGATGATCCAGGGTTATCCCGACCGCGGCAACCCGATCCTCGGCCTCGTGAAGGAAGGCGGCGAGCTGACCAGGGGCAGGGATGGCAAGCCTTACACCACGCTGGGGTTCGCCAACGGGCCAGGTTCGATCTGCAAGGAGCAGCCGGACAAGTCATATCGCTGCGAACGCGATGATCTCACCAATGTCGACACGACGGACAAGGAGTTCCTGCAGCCCTCGACGACGCCGCTCGGCTCGGAAACCCACGGGGGTGAGGATGTCGCGATCTTCGCAGGCGGGCCCGGAGCAAACCTCTTCTCTGGCGTGGTCGAGCAGAACGAAATCTTTCACGTGATGGCGAAGAGCCTGCGGCTGGTGAAGTAATCCGCCGCGCGCTAGCGTCCCGGCCGAATCACGGAAGGACGCCATGCGCATCGCCATCGCCGCCGCTCTTCTTGCGCTTGCTGCATGCGAACCCGCCGGCCCGGCTGACGAAGCTGCTGCGCCGACCGCAGAAGAAATCACGCCCGGCCATCCCGCTTCGTCCTTCATGCCAGCGCCGGTCGGGCCGCCGCGCACCTACGAAGCCATGTCGAAGACAGCGATGAGCTTCACGCCCGGGGTCCTGATCCTCACTCCGACGCAGCAGAAGAGCGAGAACCTGCCGCCCGGCATGGTCTTCGCCTTCGGCAACGGCATCATTTACGAGACTACGTCGATGCCGGGCGGCGCGACGCAGGGCGACAGGCCATTCGACTGGACGAATGTGATGATCGATCCGGCAGGACCGGTCGATGCATCGAAGGTCGAGATGTTCTCTGTCGACAGGGAAGCCGTTCCGCCCGATGCGCCCAATGGCGGGCTCTGCAGGAAGACGTCCTTCCTCGCGACTTACGTCGTGCGTAGCCCCGGCGCCGAGGACATCACCATCGCCGCCTTCCAGGGCGACCAGTGGCCGCCGAAGGAAGAGACCGCGCTGTGCGGGACATTCACCTATGCCAATGTTCACTAGCGCCGTGCGCGCCGCCGCGTTTGCCTTTCTCGCGCCGCTCGCCGCCTGTCAGCCGGAGACCGCTGACGTGGCGCCTGTCGAACCTGTGCCAGTTGAGTCGTCCCCGGCAGCCGACGCCATGCGTTTTATCGCGCATTCGCAGACGGCAAAGGCAGTCACCGGCGATGTCGCCTTCATGGTCGGGCCGCGCCTCAACCCGGACGATCCTCCCGCGATGCGCATCAAGTCGAACACCGGGGTCACCTACGACACAGTTCTGAAGCCCGCCGGTCCTGCCGAAGCGGCTGCGATAGACTGGGAGTATGTCTTCGGCGTTCCGGTCGTGACGGCGGCCAATCCGCCGCCCGGCGCGCCGAATGTCGAGCTTCACCTCGTCACGCAGGAACGCATCCCGCAGGGCGCGCCCAATGGCGGTTTCTGCGGCGCCGAGCCCGCCGTCGCCCTTGCTCTGGCCACGGGGCTCACCGTCGATGGCGAGCGTCGCATGGCGATCGCCGCGTTCAGGGGCGAATGGCCGCCGAAAGATGGATCGGCGCTCTGCGATGTCTTCAGCTACAGGCCGCCGTCCTAGTCCAGCGCCGAATAGATCAGCGCGCGTATCTTTGCCTGATCCTCCAGCCCGCCCGCCGGAATGATGTTGGTCATGTAGGTGACCGTCAGGCCTTCGGACGGATCGACCCAGTAGGTAGAATGGTACGCGCCGCCCCAGCCATAATCGCCCACTGAGCCGGGCTGCCCCGACTTGCCGAGGTCCGTCACGATCCGGAAGCCAAGACCGAAGCCCTGGCCGGGCTGATAGGCCGCCGTCACCAGATGGTTCGACGTCATCAGCTCGACGCTCTTGCGCGAGATATAGCGCCGGCCGCCGGCCTCGCCGCCATTGCGCAGCATCTCGAGGAATTTCGCATAGTCGCTCGCCGTCGAGACGAGGCCAGCGCCGCCCGCGAACGCAACGCACGGGCCGCCTGCATAATGGCCCTGTCCGATGTGTGACGTACCCTGCAACGCGCCGGGATTGGCGGCGCGCTCCAGCTTGCTCTCGCGCATCGAGTACACGACTGCGAAGCGGCTGGTCTTTTCCGGCGGCAGGCAGAACGATGTGTCGTTCATCCCAAGCGGTTCGATCAGGCGCAGCCGCAGGAACTGGTCGAGCGTCTGGCCCGAGAGCTTTTCGACGACAACGCCCAGGATGTCGGTGTTGTAGCCATAGACCCACTGTTCGCCCGGCTGCGCCGCCATCGGCAACTTCGCCATACGCGAGACAACAGAAGACACCGGCTCGCGCTTGTCGGCGAAATACCAGCCATAGATGCCGGCATCCTTCCACGCCTTCTCACCCGGGCCCGTGCCATATGAGATCCCGGCCGTGTGAGTCAGCAGGTCGCGAATGGTGATCGCGCGCCTGGCCGGAACGACATCGGACCCGCCACGCTCCTTTGCCACCGCCACATTGGTCTTCTGCCATTCCGGCAGGAACTTCCCGAGGGGATCGTCCATCACCAGCTTGCCTTCTTCCATCAGCATCATCACGGCAACGCTGGTGAGCGCCTTGGTCTGGGAGGCGATGCGGAAGATCGTGTCTTCGCGCATCGGATCGCCGGCTTCCCTGTCGCGCCAGCCATAAGCCTCGGAGAAGACCTCGCGCCCGTCCTGATGGATCATCACCACCGCGCCCGCGAGCTTGCCCTGATCGATGTAGGCCTTCATCGCCTGGTCGAGGTTGCGCAGCCTTTCCTGCGAAATGCCGCGCGGCGCGCCCGCAAGTGAAGACGGCGCCGGGTAGGCGGCCACCGCCGGCGCCGGTGTGCGAACCTCGCTGACAGAAATGCATCCCGCGAGCGCGCTCGCGCCAATACCGGCCAGCAGCCATTGCCTGATTCTCATCTCGATCCTCCCGCGTGCTCCTGGCGACGATGGAAAGTGCAGGGCGCGGGGTCAAGCGTACCGCTCCGGAAACCGGAAACACGACCGGAAACGCGAAATGGGTTGATCCTTTGCCGCTCCCGGTAAAAGTACGGCCCGGATGAGCGAAAGCTTCGACTACATCATCGTAGGCGCAGGCAGTGCTGGCTGCCTCCTCGCCAACCGGCTTTCGGCCGATCCGAAAAACCGCGTCCTGCTGCTGGAGGCCGGCGGCAAGGACGACTGGATCTGGTTTCACATCCCCGTCGGCTATCTCTTCGCCATCGGCAATCCGCGCGCCGACTGGATGTTCGAGACCGACCCGACGCCTGGCCTCAACGGTCGTTCGCTGAACTACCCAAGAGGAAAGGTCATCGGCGGCTCGTCGGCCATCAACGCCATGATCTACATGCGTGGACAGGCAGCCGATTACGACGGCTGGCGCCAGCTCGGTCTTTCGGG
Source organism: Hyphomonadaceae bacterium (assembly GCA_036554545.1). Taxonomy (GTDB): domain Bacteria; phylum Pseudomonadota; class Alphaproteobacteria; order Caulobacterales; family Hyphomonadaceae; genus UBA7672. The sequence continues at coordinate 8,060 of DATBNA010000433.1, read as the reverse complement.
CTGGGGCTGGGACGATGTGAAGCCGCTCTTCCTGAAGCACCAGGACCACATGACGCCCGGCGAGCATCATGGCCAGGGCGGCGAGTGGCGCGTCGAGCATCCGCGCATGCGCTGGGCCGTGCTCGAGGCCTTCGCGGCGGCGGCGGAAGCAGCCGGTATCCCGCAAGTCGCGGATTTCAATACCGGCGACAACACCGGGGTCGGCTATTTCCAGGTGAACCAGAAGACGGGCCGCCGCTGGTCCGCCGCCAGCGCCTTCCTCAAGCCGGTCCTCAAGCGTCCGAACCTCAGGCTCGAAACGCACGCCATGGTCGAGCATGTGGTGATGCAGAACGGCCGCGCCGTCGGCGCCGCCTGGTCGCGTGAGGGCAAGTATGAAACCGAACACCACGTCTCGCGCGCCGATGGCTGCGTGATCCTGGCCGCCGGCGCCGTGCAGACGCCCAAGCTGCTCGAACTCTCAGGGATAGGGCAGGGCGAACGCATCAAGGCGCTCGGCCTCGAAGTGGTGCATCACGCGCCAGGCGTCGGCGAAAACCTGCAGGACCATCTCCAGCTCCGTCCGATCTACAAGGTGTCCGGCGTGCCGACGCTCAACGAGCAGTACGCGCAGCTCTGGCGCCGTCCACTCATGGCCGCCGACTACGCCATCAATCGCCGCGGTCCCATGACCATGGCGCCCTCGCAGATGGGGGCCTTCGCGAAGTCGAACGATCGTCACGCCACGCCCAACCTGCAATTCCACATCCAGCCGCTGTCGCTGCCGAAGTTTGGCGAGCCCATGCACGACTTCCCGGCGATCACCATCAGCGTCTGCAACCTTCGCCCCGACAGCCGCGGGTCGATCCATGCAAGGACGCCTGATCCCGAACACCAGCCGTCGATCCAGCCGAACTATCTCGACACCGAGAGCGACCGGATCACCGCCGTCGAATCCCTGCGCCTCGTCCGCCGCATCGTCGGCCAGAAGCCGCTCAGGCGCTTCCACCCGGAAGAATATCTCCCCGGCGCACAGCTTGCGACCGACGCCGAACTGATGAAGGCGGCCGGAGACATCGGCACGACGATCTTCCATCCGGTCGGCACGGCGAAGATGGGCCGCCGAGACGATCCAGCCGCCGTCGTCGACGAACGCCTGCGCGTTCTCGGCGTCGAAAACCTCCGCGTCATCGATGCTTCCGTGATGCCCCGCATCACGTCCGGCAACACGAACTCGCCCACGATCATGATCGCCGAAAAGGGCGCCGCGATGATTCTTGAAGATGCAAAGGTTTGATTCTGGCGGCTTTGCCGGCGATTAACTGCGCCCTGCCACACCGATTTGACCGCAAATGCCGCCTTCTATATGTCCGCCCACTGATTTCCCGGAGCTCCCTATGGCCGTCTCCACCTATCTCGATTTCGAAAAACCTGTCGCGGATCTCGAAAAGAAGATCGCCGAGCTTGAAACCGCCGGCGGCGAAGCCGTCGGCGAAGAGGTCGAGAAGCTGCGCGAGAAGGCGACCAGGCAGCTCGAGCACATCTACACGCACCTCAACGCCTGGCAGAAGACACAGGTCGCGCGCCATCCGGATCGCCCGCACTTCCTCGATTATGTCGACGGCCTGTTCGACGAGTTCGTCGAACTTGCCGGCGACCGCAAGTTCATGAACGACGACGCCATCCTCGGCGGCCTCGCGCGCTTCCGCGGCCGGCCTGTCGTCGTCATCGGTCACGAGAAGGGCCGCGATACGCAGACGCGCCTCAAGCACAATTTCGGCATGGGCAAGCCGGAAGGCTATCGGAAGGCCGTACGCCTCATCGAGCTGGCCGGCCGCTTCGGCCTGCCGGTCATAACGCTCGTCGACACCTCGGGCGCCTTCCCGGGCAAGGGCGGTGAAGAGCGCGGCCAGGCCGAAGCGCTTGCGCGCTCGATCGAAGCCTGCCTCACGCTGGAAACGCCGATGGTTTCCGTCATCGTCGGCGAAGGCGGCTCGGGCGGAGCAGTTGCGCTCGCGTCCGGCAACAAGGTGCTGATGATGGAGCACGCGGTCTATTCCGTGATCTCGCCTGAAGGCGCCGCGTCGATCCTCTTCCACGACGCCAAGCGCGCGAAGGATACCGCCGAGGCGATGAAGATCACGGCGCAGGATCTCGAGAAGTTCCGCATCGTCGACGCCGTGGTGCCCGAGCCCATGGGCGGCGCCCACCGCGAACCCCGGGAAGCCATTCAGAAAGTCGGCGACGCCATCGAGCAGGCGCTGGCTGGCCTCATCGAGATGACGCCGGAGGACCTGCGCACCCAGCGCAAGGAACGCTTCTACGCCATCGGCCGCGAAGGTCTCGCCTGACCTGGATCCGCTTTTTTTCCCGCTCGCACCGACCGCCTTCAGCCATGAAGTCGACATGCGCGCGCGATGGAATCGCGACGGATTGACTTGGGGCATGAACAGGATCAAAAGCTCACGCGCTTCCTTCGGAGTTTCGCCATGGGCGTAAACAGCTCCACCTTCGCGCCGGGGACCTGCCCGGCCAGCTGATCTGGCGACGCGCGGTGCGGTCGCCAGTCTTCGCGACGCAAACCGACATCCATTTCGGAAGCCATTCCAATGTTCGAATTCCTGAGGCGTTCCTCGCCATTGTGGGGGCACGCAAATTTCAACCGGCTGTGGGCGGCGCAGATCCTCTCCGCCTTCGGCAGCCGCATCACACGCACAGCCATCCCCATCATAGCAGTGGGCGCGCTGGCGGTTACGCCCTGGCAGGCGGCCGTTCTCTCCGCGCTGACCTATGCGCCCTATGTGATGGCCGGCGCGCTTGGCGGCGGTTTCGTCGAGCGCTCAAACAAGACGCGGCTGATGGTGGCGATGGACCTGTTGCGCTTCGCCATCGTCATCGCCTCGCCATTGGCCTGGTATTTCAACCTGCTCAGCTTCCCGCTGTTGTGCCTGCTCGCTGCGCTCGCAGGCGCCGCCAGCGCCCTGTTCCAGAATGCAGATGTCGCCATCCTGCCGCGCCTTGTCGGCAGGGATCATCTCGTCGAAGCAAACTCCCGGCTGCAGGCGACGGAATCGCTGGCTGAGCTGATGGGCCCGGGCGCCGCCGGCGTGCTGATCGATCTTCTCACTGCTCCGATAGCGATGATCGTCGACGCCATCACCTTCCTCTGGTCCGCTTTCTGGCTCTGGAAAATTCCAAGAGGCGCAGGCGAGGCGACGGAAGAGGCGAAGGCCGAGGTGACAAACCGGCCGCCTCTCCTGAAGACGATGCGCGAGGACATCGTCGTGGGCTTCCTTGCCATCGCGAAATGTCCGCCTATGCGAGCGATCATCACCGCCGCCGCCTTCTGGTACGTCTCGGCCGGGTTCTTCTTCGCCACGCTGATGATCTTCCTGATGCGCGACCTGGGCCTTGCGCCCAGCGTCATCGGCATCGTGATCTCCGTTGGAGGATTGAGCGCCCTCCTGGGTTCGCTGATGGCGCGCAGGCTTGCAAAGGCGGTTGGCTACGGACCGGCAATTGTGCTGGCGTTCTGCTTCAGCGTGTTCGGTCTTCTGATGCTGATACCCGCTGCGGCGTTCAAGGCATGGTCGATCCCGTTCCTCGTCGCGCAGCAGTTCTTCGGCGATTTCGGGATCATGATCTTCACGATCCTCACCGTCAGCCTTCAGCAGAAGCTTCTGCCGGAGGCGGAACTGGCGCGCGCCAACGGCTTCAACCAGGTCGTCAACGGCGCCGGCATGACGGTCTCGATCCTCATCGCAGGCTGGGTGGCGGAAGCGATCGGGGTGACGAACACAGTGATGCTGGGTGCAGGGATCGCCGTCGTCGGCATAGGACCGCTGCTGACACGTCACCTGCTCGGCATCCGCGAGGAGCCGGCCGGGCGCGAAGAGCCGGCGGTTGCGGCTGCAGTCTGAAAAACAATCAGCCCGAACCATGAAGGTTCGGGCTGACCGGTTTCGATCTGGTTGTATGGCCTAGGCGCGAGCTGCCGCCGTCACGTCGCCGTGGCAGTTCTTGTAGCGCTTGCCCGAACCGCAAGGGCAGGGCGCATTACGCGGGGTGTTGGCCCATGCCGGGTCGGCCCCTGGGGCCTGCTGTGGCGGCGATGGCTGCCTCGGAGCAGCCTGAGCAGAGGCCGGCGCCGGACGCGACTGGACTGCGCCCTGTTCGCGTGCATCGCCGGCATCGTCCGATGGCGGCTGTTCCACCACGAACTGGGCCCGCATCAGCACGCGCGTGACGGCGCGGCGCAGGTCGTTCAGAAGCGACTCGAACAGGGTGAAGGCTTCGTTCTTGAACTCGTTGAGCGGATCACGCTGCGCATAGCCACGCAGGTGAATCACGGAGCGCAGCTGGTCGAGATGCCAGAGGTGTTCGCGCCAGCGCGTATCAACTTCCTGCAGCAGGATCTGCTTCTCGTAGAAGCGCATGCGCTCCTGGCCGACATGGGCGGTCTTCTGGCTGTAGAACCCGTCGGCGGCCGACTGCACCTTGTCTGCGACTTCCTGCGTCGCAACGCCTTCCTCATGCGCCCAGTCCTTGACCGGCAGCTTGAGGCCGAGCGTCTCGCCGATCTCCTCCTCGAGGTCGTCGAGGTTCCACTGGTCGACATAGGCCTTCTCCGGCATGTGACGGATGCACATGTCCTGGATCACATGATGGCGCATGTCGGTGATGGTGTCCTGCACCGAGGCCGCTCGCATGAACTCGATGCGCTGCTCGAAGATCGCCTTGCGCTGGTCGTTGATGACGTCGTCGAACTTCAGGAGGTTCTTGCGGATCTCGAAGTTGCGCTGTTCGACGCGTTTCTGTGACGTCTCGAGCGCCTTGTTCATCCACTTGTGGGTGATGGCCTCGTCTTCCTTGATGCCCAGCGTGCGCATGATGGAATCGAGACGCTCCGCCGCGAAGATGCGCAGCAGGTCGTCCTCGAGGCAGATGTAGAATTTCGAACGGCCCGGATCGCCCTGGCGTCCTGTGCGGCCGCGGAGCTGGTTGTCGATGCGCCGGCTTTCGTGACGTTCGGTGGCGAGAACATAGAGGCCGCCGGCCTCCAGCGCTTCGCGCCTCTTCGCCTCGATGTCCTTCTGGATACCCGCGCGCAGCTCGTTGATCTCATCGTCGTTGAGTTCGCGGCCGAGGCTCTTGGCCCGCTCGGCGCCTTCGTCTTCCATCCGCATGTCGAGGTTGCCCCCGAGCTGGATGTCCGTGCCGCGGCCGGCCATGTTGGTAGCGACCGTGACGGCGCCGGGCACGCCGGCCTGCGCGATGATGTGGGCCTCGCGCTCGTGGTGGCGCGCGTTCAGCACCTGGTGCTTCACCTTTTCCGCAGCAAGCAGGCTGGAGAGCACTTCCGATTTCTCGATCGACACCGTGCCGACCAGCACAGGCTGCTTGCGGCGCACGCAATCCTTGATGTCGGCGATGATGGCCTTGTATTTTTCCTTCGCCGTCCGGTAGACGACGTCGTCCTCGTCGATCCGCTTCACCGGCTTGTTGGTGGGAATCTCGACGACTTCCAGCTTGTAGATGTCCTGGAACTCCGCGGCTTCGGTCGAGGCCGTGCCGGTCATGCCGGCGAGCTTGTCGTACAGGCGGAAATAGTTCTGGAAGGTGATCGACGCCAGCGTCTGGTTCTCGGGCTGGATCTTGGTGCGTTCCTTCGCTTCGATGGCCTGGTGCAGGCCTTCGGAGAGCCTGCGGCCCTGCATCATGCGGCCGGTGAACTCGTCGATCAGGATCACTTCGTTGTTCTTGACGATGTAGTCCTTGTCTTTCTGGAACAGCTTGTGGGCGCGCAGCGCCTGGTTGGCGTGGTGCACGAGCGTGATGTTGGCCGGTTCGTAGAGCGAGCCCTGCAGGATCCCGGCCTGCGTCATCAGCTCTTCGATCTTCTCGTTGCCGGTTTCGGAATAGACGACCGAGCGCTGTTTCTCGTCGAGCGTGTAGTCGCCGGCCTCGAGCTGCGGAATGATGGCGTCGATCGCCTGATAGAGCTCGGACCGGTCGTCGGTCGGACCGGAGATGATGAGCGGCGTGCGGCTTTCATCGACCAGGATCGAGTCGACCTCGTCGACGATGGCGAAGCGGTGGCCGCGCTGGACCATGTCGGCCAGCGAGTACTTCATGTTGTCACGGAGATAGTCGAAGCCGAATTCGTTGTTGGTGCCGTAGGTGACGTCGCAGGCGTACGAGGCGCGGCGCTGATTGTCGTCGAGCCCGTGGATGATCTTGCCGACGCTGAGGCCGAGGAAGCGATAGACCTTGCCCATCCATTCCGCGTCGCGGCTGGCGAGATAGTCGTTGACCGTGATGACGTGGACGCCGCGACCTTCGAGGGCGTTGAGATAGACGGGCAGGGTGGCGACGAGCGTCTTGCCTTCGCCGGTCCGCATCTCGGAGATCGCGCCTGAGTGAAGCACCATGCCGCCGATCAGCTGGACGTCGAAATGCCGCATGCCGAGCGCGCGTTTTGCCGCTTCGCGGACGGTCGCGAACGCCTCAGGCAGGATGTCGTTGAGCGAGGCGCCATTGGCGACCTGCTGGCGGAAGTCGCGGGTGCGCTGCTTCAGGGCTTCGTCGGACAGCGCCTCGGTGACCGGCTCGAGCGCGTTGATGCGCTGGACAATGGCCCGGTACGGTCTGATCTTGCGGTCGTTAACGGATCCAAGGAGTTTCTGGGCGATTCCGAACATCAACGCCTATCCGCTGCCAGCATCCCGCGACGGTCGCGGCGCCCCATGACATATAGTGTATCCGGGGGAATTTTCCGGCCGCGGGTACGACTGCGCGACGCGGGGTCAACTCCCTCGACTTGCGCACCGGCGAGACGTAAGGACCAGCCTACCCGGTGTCAATCCGAGCGCTGGATAGAACGTTCTGGCTGAATAGGGCCTTAAGGTTTGAGGGAGCCAAGGCATGACCGTCCGGAATCGCCTGACAGGTGTGGCCGTTGCTGGCTTGCTTGCCCTCGGCTTGGCCGGGTGCGGGGGATCCGCCTCCGAGGTGGCTGCAGCTGCGACCGCAGACCCGTCGGCAGTGGCGGCGCTTGTTAACGGCCAGCCGATCTACGTTTCGGATGTAGAATTGGAAGCCAGGGTCCAGGGCATGATCGAGGGCGATGAACGCCTGGAGGTCGACAGCGCCGAGTTCAACGAAATCCTCGACCAGCTTGTCGACATCAAGCTCCTTGCCATGGAGGCGGTGAGCCGCGGCCTCGACGAAGAACCCGAGTCCCGTCATCGGCTCGACACCGCCCGCGACAACATCCTCGGCAACATCCTGGTCGACCGGGTCGTCGAGGAGCGCGTCGACGAGGCGGCGATCAAGAAGATGTACGAGGCGCAGATCGCGATCTGGGAGCTGGGCGATGAAGCCCATGTCCGCCACATTGTCGCCCCGACCAAGGAAGAAATCGAGAAGGTCATCGCGGAGCTGAAGGGCGGAGCGGACTTCGCCATCCTCGCTTCTCGCAAATCGACGGATGACGCAACGCGGATGGAAGGCGGCGATCTCGGCTACATGACCGAGGAAGAAGCGACGCCCGAATTCGCCAAGATGATCCGTGAGACGCCGACCGGCGGCGTCTCGAAGCCGTTCCAGACCGACATGGGCTGGCACGTCGCCAAGATCGACGACCGCCGCAAGGAACAGCCGCCCTCGATGGAGGAGTTGCGCCAGCCCATCCTCAAGCACCTTACCATGATGCAGATCGGCGACGTCCTGAAGGAGCTGCGCCAGGAAGCAAAGATCGAAAAGCAGACCAGCCCGCGCAATTCGACCCTCGACACGGATCCCTTCGAAATGCCGCCTGAGCCTGCGCGTCCGCCTGTCGCGGCTGCGCCTCCGCCGATCGAAGCGTCGGCGCCGAAACCTGCCTCCGAGGAGCGTGAGGGCGCGCCTGCGGCGGCGACCCCGCCGGTCGCGTCGTCCACGCCTGCGAAGCCGCCCGCGACATCTTCATCGCCGGCGCCGCCCAAGCCAGCAGCTTCTTCCACGGCGACGTCAAACCCATCGGCGCCCAGACCGGCGACGACAGCGCCTGCTGCTCCAGCGCGGCCGGCGCCAGCGACAAC
>DATBNA010000430.1:0-1644 GCA_036554545.1 Hyphomonadaceae bacterium | reverse complement strand
ACGCCGAGATTGACCGTGTTGACGACAAGCGCGCCGAAATCCTCGTGCATGGGGATGTGGGTCGAGAAGAGGACAGCGGCGATTCCAAACATCAGCACGTAGTAGCCGATCACGTGCGAACGCGCATGGATCAGCCGTTCGCGTTCATCGCGCGGCGTGCGCGCGTCCTTGGGGTTGAGCAGACCGGCGACGAAGTTGAGCACGATCTGCAGCACCACCAGGGAGATGATACACGCAAGCCCGAGATGGAATGACTGCCAGGTGTTGGTCGGAACGAGGCCGGAGAAGATCGCGCCATAGTAGACGCCGAAGCAGACGACGATGCTTATCGCCGTGATCCACGCCGTGCGTTCGCGAAAAGACATCCTCGCCCCCGAAAAGTCGTTGACTCTATGTATAGAATCTTTTACATCGTGTCAGAGTTTCTTTCCACGGCATATCAGCCGTTCCGGAGCGCTTCAACCGCGATTCCGGAGGCGCGGTCGTGTGTCCACAGCCATGGGGGCCCAGATGAGGAGAACAATTCCGGCCGTGGCGTTGCTGGCCGCAGCGGGCGGGTGCGAGCCGGCGATGGACCACTTCAAGACGGCGGCGCATGGCGACAGCCCACACGCTGCTGCGCAGGCGCACGCGCCGCCTGGCGCCCAATCCGGAGACGTCACCGTCGACATCCAGGGCGGCTATGACGAATGGCGGCGCAGCCCTTTCATCCGGCAATACTATGAGCTGACGAAAGCCGCGTTCGCCAACGGCGCCGACAAGGTCGACTTCGCCGCATACCGGGAGAAGTCCTACGCGATCTTCCGCGCCTTTGGCGGAGCACAGGGCGGCAAGGAAGGCGAGGCGGCGATGCTCGATCACCTCAAGGACATTCCGCGTCAGATGGTGGACATCGTGAAGGGGGATCCTTCGGTGCTCGAGAGCTACGACAGGTTCTGGATCGCGCTGTCCGGCCCGCCGTGATCGTGGCAGGCGACGGCAAGGGACATTCAAAAGGAGAAGACGATGAAACTGATGCAGAGAACCCTCCTCGCGGCCGGCATCGCATCGGCGAGCGCCTTCGGCGTCATCGCAACAGCGGTGGCGCAACAGCACGCGCCGCAGCAAGCGCCAAACCAGCATGCCCCTGTCACCAGGAGCCTGCAGGCGCACGGGCCGTCCGCCGAGGACCCGATGCTTCGCAGCTTCTTTGACGTTCTGGTCGAAGCCCGTGCAAGAGGCGCCGAAAAGGTGGACGCCGCGCTCGAGAAGAAGATCCGGGACATGACGCGGCAGGGTCCTACCGGCCACGGGCTCGATGCGAAGGCGTGGGAGGATCATGTCGTCGACATGGCCGGGCAAATGCTCGCTATCGGCAAGAAGGATCCGAAGGTCTTTGCATCGTACGAGAACTTCGTGATCGGCCTGCGCGGTCCGCAGTAAGCCCCAGCTCGCGCTAGCCTTCCGCAGCAGTGCCCGCTAGCTTACGGGCTCTGTTGCGGAGGACGGGATGATCAGGCGGCTGACAGGCGGCGCGGTGCTGGCGCTGGCGGCGTGCGCAACAGCGAGTGCGCCGGCAGTGGTGGCGCCTGTTGCGTCGCTTTCGCCTTCGGCGGAGGTGACGAAGGAGTCGCTGCTGGCGCTGAATGCGATCTGCGGGGCGGA